>JARRLJ010000008.1:0-12051 GCA_037387025.1 Gemmatimonadales bacterium | reverse complement strand
CTCCATACGGAGGAGCCGATTGGTTTCGGCCTCCTGCAAGCGAGTTACGGGGATTCCCGTCCAGCGAGACACAATGAACGCGACCTCTTCCTCGCCGATCGTGGGTCGAAGGGTTTGTCGCTCCTTCTCCCACTCCTCCTGCCGCTGCCTGATCTCTGACTGGAGCTCGCGCTCCTGGTCTCTCAGAGACGCGGCGCGCTCGAAGTTCTGATCTCGTACGGCTTCTTCCTTCTCGTGGTTGATCCCGTCCAACTTGGCCTTCAGGTCCGCCACTTCCGGCGGCGGCACTTGCGCTGCCAGCCTCGCTCGGGCGGCCGCCTCGTCGATGACGTCGATCGCCTTGTCAGGCAGGTATCTATCGGTGATGTACCGCTCCGCCAGCTTGCCCGCGACGTCCAGCGTAAGGTCAGGTATCGCGACCTTGTGGTGATCCTCGTAGCGTTGCCGCAGGCCTTTGAGAATCTCAAACGTCTCGTCGATGGTCGGCGGCTCCACGATGACCGTCTGAAACCGTCTTTCCAACGCACCGTCCTTCTCGATGTACTTCCTGTACTCGTTGAGGGTCGAAGCACCGACGCACTGCAACTCCCCCCGAGCCAGCGCTGGCTTCAGCATGTTCGACGCATCGATCGCACCTTCCGCAGCACCGGCCCCCACAAGCGTGTGCAGTTCATCGATGAACAGAACTACGGTCTTGTTCTGCGCAATCTCGTTCATTACGGCCTTGAGTCGTTCTTCGAACTGTCCCCGGTACTTGGTGCCGGCAATCACCGCAGCCATATCCAGTGCCAACACTCGGTGGGTCCGCAACGAGTCGGGCGCGTTGCCGGCGGCGATGAGCTGAGCCAACCCCTCTACTATTGCCGTCTTCCCGACTCCTGCCTCACCTATCAAGACGGGGTTGTTCTTCTTTCTCCGCGACAGGACTTCGATGACACGCTCGATCTCCTTCTGCCGTCCGATCGTGGGATCAAGCTGACCCTCCCCCGCTAACTGCGTGAGGTCGCGGCAAAAGTGGTCCAGTGCCGGAGTCTTCGATTTCTTCTCGGTCCGCTGCGAGGGCGCTTCCGGGGCTCCTGCTTTGGATGGCGGCGGCATATCAGAGCCAAGCAGGCGCAGCGTTTCGGCTCGTGCCTGTTCCAATGTGACACCTGAATCGGTCAGAACCTGCGCTGCTATTCCCTTCTCCTCGCGCAGTAGCCCGAGCAGGAGATGCTCCGTTCCCACATACGAGTGATTCAGCTCGCGGGCCTCGCTCATGGCCAGTTCCAGCACTTTCTTCGCACGAGACGTATACGGTAGGTCTGGACCCTCTGGAGCGGGTGCCTTCCCCTTCTTTACCGTCTCTTCGATTCGTTGCTGGATCTCATCCAGATCGACGTTGAGATTGGTCAACACCGCTGCCGCGACACCTTCGCCTTCACGAATCAGACCGAGTAAGATGTGCTCGGTGCCGACATATTCGTGATGAAGGCGAGCTGCCTCTTCCCGCGCCATTTGCAGGACCTTGCGGACCCGATCAGTGAAGTTGTATCCGTTCATCTCTCCACGCGCCTCGGCTGGCTCTCCCCACTACGGACCGTCACGCTGTCCCGCGTGCTGCGTCGGCTTCCAATTCCCGGCGTACATACGAAGCACGACTGATCGAGAGGTCCTGCGGCGATAGCGGATTCCCCTCGTACTGTGCTAGGTGCGCCGGTTGGGTAAAGACCAGCAACTTGTTCAAAGTGTATACACTTAGATCTGTTACTAGGTTCAGGCCCACTCCGAGTCTGACCCCGCTCAACAGATTCATGGTTTCCTCAAACGAGAGACTGCGAGCGTAGCGCAGCAGCCCGTACGCACGCCACACCTTGTCTGATATCACTGCAGCTGCGTCCCGCTGCAGGATTTCTCTGGCCTTGGTTTCATACTCGATCACTTGCCGCACTAGCTTGCCCAAATGATCGAGCAGTTCATCTTCTGATTTCCCCAAGGTAGTCTGGTTGGAGAGCTGGAAGAAGTTGCCCACCACTTCACTCCCCTCTCCGTACAGACCCCTGAAGGTGAGGCCGACCTGTGATAGCCCCTGCAGAACCTTGGCAATTTCCTTGGTGAGAACAAGCCCTGGCAAGTGAATCAGCACCGATGCCCGCAACCCCGTACCCGCATTCGTGGGGCAGGCCGTAAGGTAGCCGAACTCGGGGTGGAAGGCGAAGGGAATGCGGGCACCGAGATCAGCATCGAGCCGTTCGAGATCACTATATGCGTCGTTCAGGGAGAAACCGGAACGAAGCGCCTGCAAGCGCAAGTGATCCTCTTCGTTGATCATCATGCCGAGCTCGCCGTCGGTCAGCGCAGCCGCCCCCGGGCGAACACCGCCCTCACGCTCTAGTCCTGCCAGCTCTTTGGAAACGAGATGCCTTTCATGCAGCAGTTGCCGGTCATTGCGTTCCAATTCGTCCATCTTGAACAGCGTGGCTTGCTCGAGGTGGCTGGACGATCCGGCCACAGCTAGCACCTGCTCCAAGATGGCGGCACGATCCTCTTCTTTGGTTCGTGTCGTGAACGGCCGCCCCTGGATATTTCGCGCGAGACGCACCCTAGTGGACAATACGATGCCGCCTTCTGGCCCGCTGGCGTCGAGCCAAGAGATCCCACCGTCGCGCAGTAGACTAAGATCGAACGTCACTCGAGGGCCCTCAACTTGTCGCGCAGTTCGGCAGCCAGTTCGAAATTCTCGGCTTCCACGGCTCCCTTCAGCCTCCTTCTCATTTCCGCCACCTCACGCTCTTTGGCATTGCCCCCTGCGGGAACTGGCGACAGATAGACCTCTCCTACGTGGTGGCTGGAACCGTGCAGCCGCCGCAGCAAGTCACGAAGATGGTTCTCAAACGTTTCGTAGCAGTGGGAACAACCGAGCCGCCCACTCTCGCGAAAGTTCTTGAGGTTCGCCCCACAGAACTCGCACGCTTCAGTGGAATCTCCCACTGACAGCTGCGCATCAACGCCTTTGCCCATCGACGCGATGAAATCAGACAAAGGAAACTTCGCAACATCCGCGCCCGTCTGAACGCCTTTCTCAGCAGCACACTTGGGACACAGATGCAAGGTCGTCACCGAGTTGTCGACGATCTGCGTCAAATGAATCGCCGCTTCGCGTTCGTGACAGTTGTCGCACTGCATCAGGGCAACACCTCTGCTGAGTTCAGCTGTCGCAGTCGGCCACCCTCTAGGAGGACTATTCGATCTGCTCTCTGAGCCAGTGCCGGACTGTGTGTGACCAAGACGAGCGCCGTTTCCAGGTTGCGGGCGAGTCCAAACAGCAACTCATGGAGCTTCTCACTGTTGAGATTGTCCAGGTTGCCGCTGGGTTCGTCCGCAAGTACCACCCGCGGGTCGTGCACCAACGCACGGGCTACCGCACAACGTTGCTGCTCTCCTCCCGACAACGCAGCGGGCCTGTGTGTCATGCGACCCGCAAGTCCGACCTCTGCCAGCATCTCTTCCGCACGGCTCCTAGCACGGTCCTCATCCCATCCGGCAATCAGAAGCGGCATCATGACGTTCTCCAATGCAGAGAACTCCCGGAGCAGATGGTGGAACTGGAACACGAAGCCGAGCTTTCGATTGCGTAATTCGTCCCGTTCGTCCGCGGTGAGGGTAGCGTAAGACTGCCCCTCAGCTAGGATTTCTCCGTCTGTCACGTCGTCCAAGGCACCGAGTAGATGGAGCAGCGTGCTCTTCCCGCTCCCGCTTGCACCTACAATGGCCAATACCTCACCGAGACCCACCGCCAAGTCAACACAGCTGAGCACCTCGAGCGGCCCAGCCTCGCTGGTATAGACCTTCTTCACGCCGCGCGCCTCTAGCACCGTACTCATTCGTACCTGATCGCGTCCACGGGATTCAGGATGGCCGCTTGCCTGGCGGGATAGATCGTCGCAACCGTGGCTACCAGGACGCTTGCCACCACTATTATCAACAGATCCAACGGATCAACCAGCACCGGCAAATGATCTACGAAGTAGACCGATGGATTCAAGTCGATCAGTTGTCTGGAGTCGACGAATCGAGCTAGGAGCAGTCCCAACACCGTTCCAAGCGAGGTCCCAACGACGCCTATGAAAGCGCCTTGGAAGATGAACGCACGCCGGACCGTGCGAGTCGACATACCCATCGCTCGCAGGATCCCTATTTCACGGGTCTTGTCACGCACCACCATCGTGAGCGTGCTCACTATGTTGAATGCCGCAACAACGACAATGAGCAACAACACAGTGCCCATCGCGAGTTTCTCCAGTTCCAGCGCCGAAAACAGACTGGCGTTCTGGCTCTGCCAGTCCATGACTCGGATAGGGTATCCCAACTGCTCGGCGATCTCCTGCCCCACTCTGTGTGCGTCCCACAGGTCTCTCAGCCTCACTTCGAGTCCCGATACCGCGCTGCCCAAGTGAGCGAACTCTTGCGCCGTCTCCAAGGATATTACGGCGTAGGCATTGTCGTACTCGAACATGCCTGTCTCGAAGTGACCCGTCACCTCAAAGACCCAGTACTTCGGTGCCAGGGTTCCGGTTGCAGGATTGAACTTTGCACCCATCGGTGACAGGACGGTGATTGTGTCACCGGGATACGCGATCATCCGTTCGCCCAACCGGCGGCCCAAGATTATCGCTCCGTCGACGTCCTTAGTGGTTTCAAAGCTGAGGTTACCATCGAGGAAGTAACTTGCCAGCGATGTTGTGGCCGCTGCTCCCGTATCGGGGTCGATTCCCAGCACGTATGCACCCTCGTGGTAATCAGCGCCCGCCGAGAAGAGCCCTTGGGTCAGTACGAATGGTGCCACAGCCACTACTTCTGGATGTACCGCCACCGAGTCACGTACGCGCTCCCAATCAGGCAGTATGATCCCCCTCCCGAACGTGGATATCCGGAGGTGCGGCGTGGCAACCAGGATCTTCTCGCGCAGCTCTGTTTGCAGGCCGTTCATCACTCCCATCACGACTATCAAGGCCCCCACGCCTACGGTTACCCCTCCGGTCGCGATCAGTGTGATCAAAGAGACCAAACGCGAAGAGCGTCGGCTGCGCATATACCTGCTGGCGAGCTTTATGTCCAACCGACTCATATCTCCGGCCTCAACATGGGAAACAAGATCACATCCCGAATGGACGACATCTCGGCGAACAACATGATCAACCGGTCGACTCCTATGCCGCATCCGCCGGTGGGGGGCATGCCGTACTCGAGTGAGCGTACGTAGTCTTCATCTACCTGATGGGCCTCCTGATCCCCGGCGGCTCGCGCCGCTGTTTGCGCCTCGAACCGCGCCCGCTGATCATCCGGATCGTTCAACTCGCTGAAGGCGTTCGCCAGCTCCTTGCCGTTGACAAACAGCTCAAAGCGCTCTGCTAGAGACGGATCACCTCGCTTGGGCTTAGCCAGAGGCGAGATCTCGATCGGATAATCAGTGACAAAGCAAGGCTGGACCAAGCTCTGCTCCACGAAATGCTTGAATAGCTCGTCCATCAATTTGGTCCGTGGCATGTCATCGAGATCATCGATGTCACGGTTCGCCAAGGTAGCTCTCAGCACGGCGTCTTCCGCCGTTCGCAAGTCGACGCCAGCGTGCTCCCGCACCAGCTCGGTGTAAGCCAACCTGGGCCACGGGGGTGTGAAATCGAATGTGGTTCCGAACCGTTCCAGAGTGGGCCCCCCGAACAGCTCCGACACCACTCCGTGCAGCATTTCCTCCACCAACCCCATTATGTCCGTATAGTCAGCATACGCCTGATAGAACTCGAGCATCGTAAACTCGGGATTGTGTTCCCGATCGATGCCCTCATTACGAAAGTCCTTTCCTATTTCGTAAACTCGATCGAGGCCACCTACAATGCACCGCTTGAGATAGAGTTCGGTCGCTATGCGCAGGTAGAAGGTGGCGTCCAGTGCGTTGTAGTGTGTGACGAACGGCCGCGCCAACGCCCCACCGTACACCGGCTGGAGCGCAGGAGTCTCTACCTCCACGTACCCTTTCGAGTCGAGAAAGCTGCGGAGATAGGAAACCACGCTAGCCCTGAGACGGAACGTGTCCCTGGTGTGCTCATTCACGGCCAGATCTACGTACCGTTCCCGATAGCGCGTTTCGGTATCGGCCAATCCGGAGTGCTGGACTCCTTCGGCGTCTTCCTTGCCCAACGGCAGGGGCCGCAGTGCCTTGGCAAGCAGTGTCATCGTTCTGACTCGGACCGTCACCTCGCCTGTCTTGGTAGTGAACATGAATCCGTCGAGACCGACGTGATCTCCCAAGTCGAGCAACTTGAGCATATGATACGGCTCGTCACCCACCTCATCCTTGCGAATAAAGAACTGCACCTTGCCCGTGTGATCGGCGATGTGCCCGAACGTAGTCTTCCCGTGAGGACGCAGCGCAACTATCCGCCCGGCCAAGCGCACCTCACTCTCGGTGTCAGACTGGTATTCGGCAACCGCCTGCAGTGCTGTATGGGTCCGCCCAAAACCGTACTCGAACGGCTCAATACACGATTCGCGTAGAGAGGCAAGTTTCTCCCTACGGGCCTCCTCAACGTACGTGCGGGTAGCCATGCTCACGCCGCCTTGCCCCCGAACTTCTTGAGGAATGCCTCTATGAAGGCACTTATGTCCCCATCCATGACCGATCGTACGTCACTCACCTTCAGCTCCGTCCGATGATCGTTCACCATCGTGTAGGGCTGGAAGATGTAGGAGCGGATCTGATTGCCCCAGCTGATGTCAGTTTTGGATGCCTCCACCTCGGCTCGCGCCTTTTCCCGTTCCTCGATTGCGCGCTGGTACAACGCCGCCTTGAGCATCTTCATGGCGGTCGCCCTGTTCTTGAATTGGCTGCGCTCCTGCTGACACGAGACGGTTATACCCGTCGGCAAGTGCCGTAGCCGGACAGCCGACGAAGTCTTGTTAACATGCTGGCCCCCCGCTCCGGAGGCCCGAAACACTTCCATCTCTACATCCTCATCTTTGATGTCTATTTTCACGCTGTCATCTACCACGGGGTAGACGAAGACGGAAGCGAACGAAGTGTGACGTCTGGATTGGGCATCAAACGGTGAAATGCGAACCAGCCTATGCACTCCTTTTTCGGCCTTGAGATAGCCGTAGGCGTAATCTCCGTTGATCTCGATCGAGACCGACTTGATCCCAGCTTCCTCGCCGGGAAGGAGATCCAATAGCTTGACCTCGTAACCCTGGCGCTCAGCCCAGCGCGTGTACATCCGCATGAGGATCTCTGCCCAATCCTGCGATTCGGTTCCGCCTGCGCCCGGGTGTATCGTCAACAGAGCTGAACGGCTGTCGTCCGGACCCTGCAGCATGTTCTGCAACTCCAGCTGCTCCAGCTCGGTCACCAGCTTCGCTGCCTCTTCAGCCAGCCCCTTCTCCAGGTCGGGATCAGGATCTTCGGCTACGAGGTGGACCAGCTCCAGCGCTTCGCGGGTGCGGGAACTCAGATCTGAATGTGGTTCAATCCAACGCTTGAGCTGGCGAATTTCCTCCACCTCCTCCCTGGCTTTCTCTCCATCATCCCAAAAGCCAGGTGCTGACATGGAGGCCTCGAGCTTCGCTAGGCGGGCTTCCTTGGACTCGAGGTCAAAGATGGCCTCGTAGCTCGTTGAGTCTCTGATCCACCTCATTGAGCCGGGTTCTAACTTCGTCTACCATCAGTGCTCCCAATTCGGCATTGGTCAATGTGATTCGAGCCGTCCGCCCGGGCCTGGGGGAGAACGGCTCATCAATTGCCAAATATATACCATGTAGGGACTTAACACCACCCTAGAAGATGCTGCGGCCCCCTGCCAGGATCTCGTTGAGAGCTTCCTTGAAATAATCGGTTGAATCAGCCAAATCCTCCCCTACCTGCTGCACGTATTCCTCCCAGCTCTTCTTGATCTCCTCGTCGAAGGCATCCTTGATGTTTCCCGCTGCAAGCGCGTCCTGACGCTTCTTCGGCTGGTACACGATCATGTCCGACACGAGCGCACGAGCTAAGCGTCGCGCCTTCATAGACGGGTCCTTCGACAAGAACGGATTCACCGGTTTCTTGTCACTGACCGGCGCCGCGGGAGGCGCACTCGCCTTGGGCTTCTCACTTGGCGCCTGCGGCGCGACCGGGCGAACAGGCTGGGTGGTCTCAGGCACGGGTGGCGCTTGCATCGGCATCCCCGGAGTAGGCCTGAAGACCGGCGCGGTCGGCCTCGAGGGAGCGCGCGGTGTCGGAGCTGCCGACGGCCCCGCTCCCGGGTGAAGGAACGGTTTGGAAACCTTCGGCTTCGTCGGGAACTCGACAACGGGAGTCGCGGCCGGTTGCTGCTGCTCTGGAGCCGGCGGCTCGTGCTCGCGAGCCGGCGGCTCCTGCCTCAGCGGCGTAGCCGGTTGCGGTACTACAGGCTCGTCGATTTCCGGGACCTCGATGGGGAGGGGATCGAAGTCGAGGATCGTCTCAGGCGCCTGCGGAGCAGACGGTGTATCCGCCAGCGACACAGGAGCCGCCGCCGTCTCGTCGCTAGAGTCGTCAGCGGATGCCAACTCGAACGCGGGCGCGGGCGCTTCGCTAGGGGGCGCGATGTCCGGCACCGGCGTGTCCACCGCCTCTACGGGCTCAGGTTGCTGTTCTATGATTGGTTGCTGCGTCTGCGCCGAGGATCGTTCTTCCCGCTGATGAGTTACGGGAAACACCGATCCACAGGTGGCACAAGAGGCACGAACCCCTTCGTCAGGCACCTTCGCCGGATCAACACGATAGACTGTCTCACAAGACGGGCAGCGTACGTTCATTCTACGGTCTCCGGTATCCGCGTCCCATCAGCCTCGCTCGGAGTCCTTTCTACGGTCCACTACGAACACCGACCCAGGCAGAGTCTTGGCGTACATCTTCATTTCCGTTGCGGTTTCGCTCACTTCAGCAGGGTGACTGAACCGCCTGTGCTCATTCGTCACTATGCCGATCGACAGCGTCATCAGTGGAACCCGGTGCAGGTGTCCTCTCCGATCCTTGCCAAAAAAGTAACCTGCTCGACGGTCCTGAATGCTGTATTGGTACGGGATCAGCGCATCGAACACAGTGACAATCTCGCTACAGATCTCCTGTACACGGTCGAGAGGCAAGATGATAATGAAATCGTCACCCCCGATGTGACCCACGAAGCCATCACGTTGACACAGTCCCTTGACCACGTCACGGATGATCCGCGATACGATCAGTATGACTCGGTCACCATCGTAATAGCTGTAGCGGTCGTTGAACTCCTTGAAGTGATCGAGATCGGCATAACATATGGCGAACATCGCTCCACTGTCGAGGCGCGACTTGATCTCCCTCTCTATCTCCGTTGTGCCGGGCAATCGCGTCGACGGATGAACTGCAACGTTCCTTTCGGTCCGATGCAGCAACACGTCTAGGCGACTGCGTTGCTCTGCTGGCTCGAACAGCGGGGTTATCACTTCATCAGCCCCCACTTCGAACCACTCGCGCACTTGTTCCGTCGCGTGGTTGCCGGCAACGAACACAATCGGGACGATTGCGCTGAACGCATCACCCTTGAGCGACTTGCACAGCGAGGATCCGTCTGATCCGGCTCCGTCCGCGTCAATGAGTATGAGCAACGGCGGACTTCTCCGAGCGACAGTCTCCAAGTCAGCGCTATCGGAAAAGTGAATGACCGAGAACTCCTTCGTCCCCAGCCAGCCCGAAATCAGATCGGGAACTTCGCGTTCAGCGGGCGAGTAATAGAGTACCGTTGGACGCGTCCGCACCGATTCCCCTTCGTTCTCGTAATTGCATGTAGCATGAAAACTTACGAGTGCCCTGTGAGTAAGTCAATTCATGCCTTGAGGGACCGTTTCGGCCCTAGAAACCGACTCGTACCATGATCTCCGCTGCCAACCCGCCACCGTTCGCAGGGTCGCGCCACATGCTCGATTGCACCTCCACCTGCCTGCCGTTCTGGCTGAGTCTGTAGGATACGAAGGCATCAACGGTACTGATCAAGTGGTTCGCCAGGATCAACCCCAGATACTGCGTGGAGTTACGAAATGCATCATCACTCCGCTTGATGCTCTGCCGGTATAGATCCAGTTCCAATCCCGCATTTCTCCACGACCACTGGAAATTCGGCCCGATTGCCCGCTCACGGTAGAACTCGAGTGCTCTCTGGAATTCGAACGAGGTTGTGTCTGGTACGCCGGCATCTACCAGGAACGTCTCGCGCGCCAGCTGCCACACGCTTCCGTTGTACGTCAGCTCGTCTGTCGGAGGCACCAGGGCGGGTCCGGGATCTGTGTCGAATGGACCGCTCTCGATGAACTTCTCCATCTGCTCGAAATACTCGAACGTGGTATCCCTCCGGGAGGGAGCAAATGGAGCCCTGGCGACCTCGAACGCCAGATCGAGGTACCTGTTCCTCTCCCGATTGCCTTCCCCATTCGAGGAGAGAAACTGCACGACGAGGAATACCTCCACAGCGAGGTAAGCGGCTCCTCTGTCCTTACCCGCAATCAGCTGGCCACTGCCGGGTATGATCGCCGACGAAATTGGCGTCAACCAGCCTGGATACCGACTCAGCAACCCGGGCGGCGACCCCAGCGTATCGAGATCGACTCCGAACGAGGCCGGAACAACCGTCTGCAGCGCTCTTACCCCACCCTCCTGCGCCATGGCTGGCGCGGTCGCGAACAGCAGAGACAGTCCAACCAGCAGTGGTCGCAGTGACATCCTACGGAGTGGCCCTCACACTGATGTGCAATGGTTCGTCGAAGCTAGAAGAAACGTAGAACACGCGGGCGACATCAACGGCGATCTTTCCAAAGCGAAGTCCGACTCCGACGGACGGACCGCGGCTCTGGGAATCGAGAAAAGCGTACCCCGCCCGGACTCGAACGATGTCTTCGAAACCGACGTCGATTCCCAGCCGCGGCTCGGGACTATCGTATTTTCCGATCTGGTCGTCTAGGTCGATCAGGAGCCGTGCATCCAGCCGCTGGTCGGCCCCGCTGAAGGCTGGCAAGAGCAGCCTGTAAACAGCCCCAATCTGGACCCGTGTCGGCAGCGGGTCGGCTTGCTCCTCATTTTGCAGCTGCAAGTCGAAACCTGCGTGCCGGATGACCAGCCCCAACGTCAGCCGGTCTTCCTTGCCGAAAGCGTACTGGGCTCCGACATCGATGGCGTGAGTCGTTCCGGAGATCGAAGGAAACGCGGCACACTGCCCTGTGCAATCCTGACGCAGCTGGATCAACTTGTAGTTCAACCCGATGTGCAGCTGCCCGGCAATCGTGGTTGCATAACTGCCGATTAGTTCGATGTTCTTCGGTGATATGTTGCCAACTTCAACACCCGTTCCAGTCACCACGCGCTGCGTGCCAAAGTCAACCAGGTAGGCTGAGGCGCCGATAACGCCGAGTCGGCTCACAGCGAAGTACGCCGACAAAACGGTATTGTCCGATACGAAGGTGTTGGCGAAGTGGACGGAGAGCTCCGTACTCGCTAGGTAAGCGAGCCCGGCCGGGTTCCAGAAGGCCGCCTCACTGGTCCCACCATCCGCCGCCGCGGCTTGACCAACCGCCGTAGCTCGCGCTCCAACCGGGAACAGCAAGAACGGCGCGCCAAATCGCTCCTCGGGCTCTTCCTCCTGACCTGTGAGCGGCATTGCAGCTGCCACCAGGATAAAGGCGGCTATCAGTCTAGAGGGGCCTAGCCTCATCAATTAGCATGATCGGGATGCCCTCTTCCACCGCGTATACTAGCCGACACTTCCGGCAAACTAGTTCCTCGACCGGCTCGGTGTGGTATTCCAGATCACCTTTGCACTTGGGGCAAACGAGAATCTCAAGTAGATCTGCTGGCAGGGTCATCTGCGCCTCTCCTGGTTTGACGTGAATGGACCGGATGGCCGAGCATTCGAAGCGCCCGAGGACTCCTGCGCCATTTCTTGAGGACCCTGACCCAGAGGTCCAGATATACGCTATCTGCCAAGAGCTTCTCGATCTTGCTGCGTGCCCGCTCACCCAGAGCCTTGACGGTCG
>JARRLJ010000007.1:0-21225 GCA_037387025.1 Gemmatimonadales bacterium | reverse complement strand
GTGGCTTGGTGGTATGCGGTCAGCGGTCGGGATCGAGCATGTCTTCGAACCGCAACCACTGCCGGTGGAAATACAGATCGATGAAACCTGTCGGTCCGTTCCTGTTCTTGGCGATGATGAGCTCAGTTGCTCCTTCCACGTCCGGGCCGTTTGCGTACATGTCCTCCCTGTAGAGGCCGAGCACGACATCTGCGTGCTGTTTGACCGAACCCAGAGCACCAAAGTCATCCAATCTAGGACGGCGATCGGGTCGCTCCCCGAGCAGCGGCAGCTGCGCCACCACCAAACAGGCAATCGAGCGAGCCATGGCAAAGGTCTTCAAAGCTCTAACCGATGCGGCACAGTCTTCCTCATGAGTCAGCCGTTGCTCGGGCGGGGGTAGTAGCTGGAGGTAGTCGATGACAACCAGCGGGGTAGCGTGGCTGGAGACGGGTGCTAACGCTTCCTCGAAGTTCGCGCCATCCAGCGAGTAGAAACTCAGCGGCAAATCGCGCCATCCAGCGAGTAGAAATTCAACGGTAGATCTCTCAGCCGTACAGCTGCACCTCCCAAAGCGGCGCGGGTGGAATCGGCAAGGTCAGCGGTTCTGATTTCGTCAACTTGCACCCTCCCTTCGAGAGCCAGCGCTCGTTCCAATATGCGGTCTTCTGCCATCTCGCCCGAGAGATACGATACGGTCCGGCCATTGGCGGCAACTCGAATGGCGACGCCAAGGGCCAGCGCTGACTTACCGGCGCCGACGTCACCGCCCAGTACTATCAGATCCTGGCGCCTGAAACCGCCTCCCAGGGCTCGGTCGAGAGAGGGGAAACCAGATGGCACAGTGTCTGGTGGGATTCCCCCTGGAGGTAGTCCATCTACCTGCTCGATCAAGTTTGCGAGCGAGTCTCGCCGCGGTCGTTCGTGGTCAGTCACGATCCCACAGTTTCTCGTTGCTGCAACGTTCCCTTGGCTGTCCGGGCCGCCAGTGTTATGGCGTCACTTGCTTGGTCACCGATGGCCTCGCGCACTGGTACGACTAACAGTTTCAGTGCAGTAACAGTGGCTTCAACAGTCCCTTCGCTTAGTGCTTTCATGGACCCTGTCAGAGCCTGCCTGAGGGAGGGCTGAAGCGAAAGACTACTGAGCCTGCGCTCGAGACTCTCCAGGCGGCGTCTGTGCGCGCGGCCGCTCAGGGGATCCGGTGGTAGTACGCCTTCGCAGGCACGCAGGAACAGCCAAAGCGCGAACAGGCCATTGCGTTTTGGGCCCCTCACAGCCAGTTGTAGCTTTTGGATCAGACGGTTTTCGGCAGCTGCGAGGTGGTCATCCATCAATAATCGATCCAGGTCTTGATCCTGTTGTTCGAACAGCTCCAGAGCTTCGAGAATGTAGAATCTGTACACTCGGGTCGCCAGAGGAGCGCGTTGAGTGAAGCCTCGGAACACGGTAAGTTAATAAGTAATGCCTCGGCCGAAGACCATCCTCTGGGTGGATGACGAGATCGAATCGCTAGTTGCTCACGTTCTGTTCCTCAACGAACAAGGCTATCAAGTGGAGCAGACTGCACACGGTGATGATGCTATAGCTCTGCTGCGCCGTCAGCCATACGGGGTGATATTGCTCGACGAGCAGCTGCCTGGTCGCAGAGGTCTGGAGCTGGTTGGCGAGATACGCTCGATCGATCCCGCGGTACCGGTCGTGATGGTGACTAAGAGTGAAGAGGCCCGGACGATGCACGAGGCGATCGGCATCGAGCTCCACGATTACCTAGTCAAACCCGTCAATCCACGACAGCTACTGACCGTGGTAACGCGGTTACTAGAAGGCGATCGGATCCGTCAGCAACGGCTGGCCCGCGACTTCGTCTCGCGATTTCGAGAGATGGAGATGCGACGTGGATCTCGACTCGGGTGGCGCGAATGGATGGACCTCGTCGTGGAGGTCGCTGATTGGGAAGTGAAACTGGCATTGAGCGACGAGAGTGGTTTGAAAGAGGCGTTACGTACGTTCCAGGGGAGCCTGCACAGTGATTTCGCCGGGTTCATCAAACGTAATTATCCCAAGTGGCTCGCCAATCCACAGGGAGACCGACCACCGCTGTCGGTAGATGTTTGCAGTGAGTTTCTTGTTCCTCTACTGGAAAGCCACGGGTCGGTCTTGTTCGTTGTCGTGGATTGCCTGAGACTAGATCAATGGCAGTCCGTCAGACCTCTGGTAACGCAGATATTTGACGTGGAGGAATCGTATTACTTCAGCATCCTGCCGTCGGCAACGCCGTTTGCTCGTAACGCAATATTCAGTGGTTTGTTCCCCTTGGAGATAGCTTCACGTCATCCTCAGTGGTGGGGTAGTAACGACGATGAGAGTCTCAATGCGCACGAGGCGGAGTTGTTGGAGGAACAAATCAGTGAATTGTTGGATTCCAGCGTGCCGGTTCGGTACGAAAAGGTAACAACCGCTAGTGAGGGGGAGGCACTCCTCCAGCGGCTTCCAGCCTACCTGTCACAGGACGGCGTGACCGCACTGGTATACAACTTCGTTGATCAGCTGACGCATGGTCGTGCCGAACACGCGATTCTCTTCGAGGTAGCTCGGGACGCAAACGACCTGCGGAATTTGACGCGCACGTGGTTTCAGAATTCGTTGCTGCGGTCGCTCAAGGAGGCTGAAAGGCGTGGCGTTCCTGTTCTACTAACCACGGACCACGGATCGATCCACTGCAACACGCCGGCGACCATATACGCAAAGCGTGATGCGACTGCCAATCTGCGTTACAAGTTCGGCGAAGACCTCCGATCGGAAGTGCCTGCAGATGGGATAGCCGTGGAGAACTTGCCTTCGTGGGGACTGCCGGCGAGGAAAATGGGTGTGCGGATGATAATGGCGACGAGTGACAGATTCTTCGTCTATCCCACCAAACTGAGAGAGTATCAAGCACGCTATCGTGGTTCCTTTCTCCACGGTGGAGTCACCCCAGAAGAATTGGTGCTTCCGGTTGCCCTCTTGACTCCGCGGGGCGCCTCTTAGGTGAACCGGTTCAGTAGACTGCTGGACTTCGTACGTCCCTACGCAGGAGTCCTGGCAATCACCTTCGTCGCTGCTGTCGTTGCGTCAGTACTCGACGGATTCACGTTTGCGCTCCTGATCCCGTTCCTCAAGCTGCTATTCGGCGGCGCTCCCGATTTCGTTGCCGATACGCCCACTACCGTTGAGCGAGTCCTGAATCTCGTTGTCGGCTTCGCGATCGGTGTGGATAGAGCCGCTGCAGTGCGGAATGTCGTGATCCTGATATTGGCTGCGGTTGCGGTTAAGAACGTTGCTGTCTACACGGCCGGCACACTCGGTGTTTACATACAGGAGGGCGTTGCCCGCGATATGCGGGAAGGCCTGTTCACTCACATCCAGCGTCTGCAGCTTGGTTTCTTCCAGCGGATGAAGGGCGGTCAACTGGTCTCCAGAATGATCGCCGATATCGAACAGGCGTGCGGAATTGTCAGCGCCTCATTGGTATCTGTGGTCCAGAATGTGATTCTGATCCTGGTATATCTGGCTATTCTCTTCTCTCTTTCCTGGAGGCTTGCGCTTCTCGTGTTGGTGCTCGCACCGGCAATCGCCGCGATAATGCGTCCCATTCAGTTGCGGATTCGCAATCGGCTATCGGGCGCGCTGTACGATCGGGGAGAAGTAACGACGATAGTCAGCGAGACGATCGAAGGTGCACGTGTTGTGAAAGCTCATGGTGCAGAGGAGTACGAACGCCACCGGTTTGGCGAAGCCGCAGACAACTACTCCCGAGGAGTAGTACGTGCTCAGCGCCTGGCCGTCCTTGCACACCCTGTGAGTGAGACGCTTGGAGCTGGCGTGGTTCTGCTGCTCGTCGTCTTGGGTATTTCGGGTGGATCTTCCGGCACCGGCATGCGGCCGGAGTTGTTCATTCCATTCATTGCGGTCGCCCTTCGGTTGGTTTCTCCGGTCAAGGCGCTGACCCAGTTCCCAATGCGCGCGGAAGTATCCCTGGCCGCGGCCGAGCGTGTGTTCGAGATTCTTGAGGAGGCAGAGGACGACGTGGATCCGCCGGACGGGCGAGCTTGTCCGGGGCTGGTTGAACAGATTCGCTTTGCCATCGTCTGGTTTGGCTATGAGCATGAGCGGTGGGTGCTCAAAGGAGTAGACCTGACCGTGCGGCGAGGCGAGGTGATGGCGATAGTGGGACCGTCGGGAGCGGGGAAATCCACTTTGGTGGACCTCCTTCCACGATTCATCGATCCCTCACGCGGCCGGGTGGAGATGGATGGAGTTCCGTTGTCGGCCTACGGTCGTCGATCATTGCGGAAGCTCATGGGGATAGTGAGCCAACATACGGTGATCTTCAACGACACCGTTCAGGCCAACATCGCATACGGTGACCAGGCAGACGCTTCGCCCCAAGCCGTCCGGACCGCAGCCCGCGCGGCGAATGCGGACAGGTTCATCGAACAGTTACCTCAGGGTTATGACACAGTGTTAGGTGAACGCGGCATGCGACTGTCGGGAGGTGAACGGCAGAGGATCGCCATCGCTCGGGCTATCCTACGGGACCCTCCCATCCTGATACTGGACGAGGCCACCTCGGAACTCGACGTCGAGGGTGAGCGTCTGATTCAAGAGGCGATCGCCCGGTTGCTCGAAAACAGAACGGTCTTGGTCATTGCGCATAGGCTCTCGACTGTCTCTCGGGCAGATGAGATCGTGGTGCTCGAGGGAGGGAGCGTCGTAGAACGGGGAAGGCACCACGATTTGTTGACCGCTGGCGGTGTCTACCAACGGCTCTATGCACTAGAAATGCACAGCTGAAACCATACCCCCAGAGTCCCGCGCATCTAATCGTTTGTCACAGGCCTGGCCTTGATAGCGTAAGTCGGGCAGTGGCGCACAAACCCACCGTCAACTGGTGACCAGATTTGCTCCCGCTCACTCACTACGGCGATACCACTCTCGTCAAGTGAGAACATCCCCCGCGGACCATGTATCAGACATGCACCGCACCCAATGCAGTAGTCCCGGTCGACCTCGACCAGTACCTTACGCATCGGAAAGACACCCGTTTGTCCCCGTGCTGGGATTGCTGTGGGATCACTGAGGATTTCAGAAGCTGCCGCGTAGCCCTTCTCGATTAGCTCGGCCGTGTGTTCAAAAGAGAGCATCGGAACGTGCTCTACTCGTGGCTGCAACAGAATGAGCGGGGGATTCTGCCATAGGAGGAGCGACGTAGTCCGCATGGTTTGTACAGCTATCTCAATGGCTCTCGCGTAAACGGCGGCGAAGCCAGCCTCCTGCGTGTCGGCTCGCAACACTTCGCTGGAACCTACATCCACCCCGATGACCAGATCGTGGCCTCGTGCAGCGGCCACGCCGACGGGGAGGTTCGAGACGGTTGCACCGTCCATGTAGAAACGGCCCTTGATTTCCTTGGGCGGTAGATAACCTGGAAGCGCGCAAGAGGCGAACACCGCATCCGCCACCCGCACGTCACACAGTCCCGGGGAGCCCCAAAACACCTGGCTTCCTGAGTTCAGGTTCACCGTGTTGACTAGGAGTGGTCTTTCCAGTTCGTCAAACGTGACATCCCCTAGGAGGCCCTCGATAAACCGCTCGAGCGGCTCACGACGGTACAGGCCGGGCGAACGCATACGCCTGAAAGCCATGTCGGTGTGGGCAATGCGGAAGAGGTCGCGGCGCCTCAATTCCAGTGCGATCTCCTTCAGTTCTGCAGCAGTTACTCCGGTGCACCACGCTGCTGCTATTAGAGCGCCAACGCTGCAGCCCACTAGATCATTGGGCAGGAAATCGTACTCCTCCAACGCTTCAAGTACTCCTACATGAGCAATGCCTTTCAGGCCGCCTGCTCCAAGTACCAGTGTGTAGTTGCGCTTCGGTAGTCTGGCCATTTCCAATCAAGATGTTTGATTCCGTAGCATCCCTGCTGTACTCCAGCACCCACTCACAACGAAGGCGGTAGGACTTTGAGCGCTTCCCATCCGACCACCGAAACTCCCAGCGGCCGTTTGACAGTCGGCGATGTCCACGAGTTGCGGCAGAAGGAATTCCCGTGGACTTCTAAGACAATCTATATGGACAACGCCGCTACCGGTCCACTACCCGAACGAACCACGACTGTTCTCAATGATCTCACTGAGAGAAGAGCAGACCTGGCGAGGATGAAGGAGGTGGACCTGTTTGAGTCGCTCGATCACACACGGTCGATAGTTGCGCGCCTCGTGAACGGGGATATGGAGGAGATCTCGCTGGCCGTGAACACGTCGTTCGGGATAAACGTGGCGGCCCAGGCCCTGCCGCTTAAGCGTGGCGACTGTGTCATGCTGCCGGACGGCGAATTCCCAGCGAACGTGTATCCCTGGTTAATACTGAAGAAGCGCGGGATCAACGTGGAGCTGGCACCGAATACTCCAGAGGGATGGCCAGATGAGGACTATCTCGTGAAAAGAGTGCAGGATCCTGACGTCCGTGTGTTAGCGATTTCGC
Source organism: Gemmatimonadales bacterium (assembly GCA_037387025.1). GTDB lineage: Bacteria > Gemmatimonadota > Gemmatimonadetes > Gemmatimonadales > GWC2-71-9. Next base: position 14,721 of record JARRLJ010000007.1, on the reverse strand, counting down.
TGGTGCAGTTCGCCAACGGATTCAAGGCCGATATTGCTCGACTGAGTGAGGCTTGTCGTGCATCAGACTGCTATCTGGTAGTCGACGGAATTCAGGGAGTCGGGCAGGTGCCCTTCGATGTGAGGGCAACGCCGGTGGATATAGTCGCGTGTGGAGCGCAGAAGTGGCTCCTATCGCCGTGGGGTTCTGGCTTCGTCTATGTACGCGGGGAGCTATTGCGGGAAATCGGGCCACCGGTAGTAGGGTGGATGGCGTATCGCGGAACTGACGACCATACGCGGATAACACACTACAACGAGGACCTATGGGACGACGGCCGGAGGCTGGAGCAGAACACCCTTCCGTTCCAGGACCTCATAGCCATGAAGGAGAGCATCAACTTGCTGCTGGAGCTCGGCGTCGAACGAATATCACATTGGCTTACGGAGGTTCGGAAGCCGGTCATCGCAGCTGCGGCCCAAGGCCGCCTGAATCTGAAGTCTCCCATGGACGGACTGCACGAGTCAGGCATCGTCAGCGTCACGACTTCCGACACAGAGGCATCCTACCGCAGGTTGCGCGACCTTGGAGTGATATGTTCCTATCGAGAAGGAGGGATCAGATTGGCACCACATTGTTTTAGCACACCGGCGGAGATGGAGACAGTGGTAGGAACGATCATGGACCAACAATGAGCAGATGCGCCTTCTGCGACATCGTCGCAGGTCGATTGCCTGCAAGCATCGTTTACGAAGACGAAATATCGATTGGTTTCATGGACATCTTCCCGGTGCATCCGGGACACACACTGGTCATTCCGCGGAGGCACGCTGTGGATTTGGTCCATTGTCCCCCTGATATTGCGGCCCACCTCTTCAGTGTCAGTGCCCAGCTAGCTCCGTCGATCGTGTCTGCGACCGATGCAGATGGGTTCAACGTGTGGACTGCCAACGGGGAGGAAGCTGGTCAGGAGATCTTCCATCTACATCTTCACATCCTGCCGCGGTACCGAAGCGACACCTTCGGTCTCCGGTTCCCCAAGGGATATCCGGTCGAAGCGAATCGAGAAGAGCTGGAGGAGATGGCGGCCAAGATCAAGCAGGCGGCTGGAATATGAAGTTGCTCTTCTTACCGCGCCGCACCCAGAAATACCCACCGTCTAGCGGGACGCCGCATGTGGCGTCTGCGTCTCTCACGACTGACCCGTTCAGCGATATTCCACCCTGCTTTATCTGGCGCCGCGCCTCGCTCTTCGAGCTGACAACCGTGGAAATCGCTATGAGGTCTACCACGGGCGATTCGGGGCTGAAGTCCTCCGGCAAAGGACCGTGAGGCAGATCGCCAGCGAGCAGCTCCCAGGTGGCTGCCTTTGCGTCTGCAGGGTTGCCGGTGCCGAACATCGTCAAGGATGCCTCGGCGGCGCTTTCAGTCAGCGCGTTGCCGTGCACTCGAGAGGTCACATCCATGGACAGCGCCCTATGCGGTATCCTGGCGCCGGGATCGGCGGCGTGGCTTTCCATTAGGCGCGCAATTTCGTCCGCCGACATGAAGGTGAACATCTTGAGGTATGCCTCAACGTCCCTGTCATCCGAGTTGATCCAGTACTGGTAGAACTCATAGGGACTGGTAAGCTCTGGATCGAGCCACAGAGGGGCGCACAGGCCGTGTGCATCGCCTCCGTCGATCCGTCTTATCAGCTCAATACCAGCCGTGATGTTGCCCCATTGATCCGACCCGCCCAGTTGCAGCTCGCATCCGCTGGTCCGGTACAAGTGCAGGAAGTCGTAACTTTGAAGGAGCATATAGCTGAATTCGGTGTACGAGATTCCGTCCTCCATGCGTCCCTTGACGGATTCCTTTTGGAGCATGTACGACAGCGTGAAATGCTTGCCGACGTCCCGTAGAAAAGACACCAGCCCGAGGCGTGTCAGCCACTCGGCATTGTTGGCTATGATCGCCCCAGTGGTGGTGTCATCGAACTCAAGGAACTGTGAGAGCTGTTCCCTTTGCCGCTCGGCGTTGGCGGCGATTATCGCCTCATCCAACAAGGGGCGCTCCTTGCTCTTTCCACTGGGATCGCCTATCAAACCGGTGCCGCCACCGACCAGCACGATTGGCTTCCCTCCCGCTCGCTGGAGGTGTGCCAGCAGCATGACGGGGACGAGATTGCCTATCTGGAGGCTGGGGGCGGTCGGGTCGAATCCCACGTACCCAGTAATGCTACCCTGGCTCAACCGTGCTCTGAGGTCGGGAGTCTCGTTGGCCAGCAGGCCGCGCCACGCCAGTTCATCGAGAAATCGCTGCATCGGCGCGAAGGTTAGTGCAGACCGTAATCGCTGGCAAGCCAAAGGTGGGCTCACTACGTTTAGATTTCGAGAATGTCCGAACTAGATACTGGTACTCCGACTTTTGGCGGCGCTCGTATGCGTCCAGAGCCTCGAAAGCCAACGGGCAAATTGGCTCGGTTCTTCACCTCTCGGCGGACCCGCCGGGCTGCGTTTGGCTTGGTTCTATTGGTGATGATGGGCTTGGGGGCAATCTATGGCTCTTGGACACGTGCCTGCGCAGGAACGGCTTGCCCGTCGATCGCGGTACTCGAGAGCTACCGGCCGACCCAGACCGCGAAGGTGTACGCGGCAGATGGACGGTTGTTCACGGAACTCGGCATTGAACGGCGCACGGTACTGGCTTTCGAGGACATTCCTCCGTCAGTCAGGGCGGCGTTCGTGGCGGTCGAGGATCACCATTTCTACAAGCACGGCGGCGTCGACTACCGCCGGATTCTGGGGGCCATCAAGTCGAACATTCTAGCGCTCGGCTTCGCCGAGGGTTTTTCCACCATCACGATGCAGCTTGCCAGGAACGTCTTCCCAGACAAGCTGCCAAGCGCGAAGGATGTGCGGCGCAAAGTGCGAGAGATGCGTGTCGCCCTGGAAATCGAGGAAACCTATTCCAAAGACAAGATCCTCGAGCTGTACCTCAACCAGATCTATTTGGGGGGCAGCGCCTACGGCGTAGAGTCGGGTGCTCATAGATATTTCGGCAAGTCGGCCACCGAATTGAATCTGGCTGAGGCTGCGTTGCTAGCCGCCATTGCCAACCTGCCCGGCCGCTACGATCCCCGGCGGAATCCGGAGCGAGCACTGCAGCGGCGCAACCTGGTGATCAATCGGATGCGTGACGAGGGGTATATCTCAGCACACGATGCCGAAGGGTGGAAAGCGTATCCGGTGGTGCTGAGTTCGCGGGAGGGCTTCGATGACGTGGCTCCGTATTTCCGCGACTGGGTGCTGCAACAGCTCTTCGACCGGTTTGGAATGGCCGTTTATGAGCGTGGGTTTCGAGTGTATACGACCATCGACCTCGACATGCAGATCGCAGCGGAGCGGGCGTTGGAAGAGCAACTCGAACGGATGGAGAACGGGGAGTTCTCGCCGTACAACCATGTCACGTATGCGGAGGATCTCGAGAACGGGCGGGAGTCTGGAGTGGAACGATCGCAGACGCCCTACATCCAGGGTGCCCTGATCACTCTCGAAGCCAAGACAGGCTACGTGAGAGCGATGGTGGGTGGTCGGGATTTTACGGACTCCAAGTTCAATCGTGCGACGCAGGCGCGGCGTCAGGCGGGGTCGACGTTCAAACCGTTCGTCTACACGGCAGCCATACGAGCGAACTACCCTCTGAGCTACATCATAGACGACGCTCCGATCAGTCGGCGGCTGGAGGGTGATTCCTTGCCGTGGGAGCCGCAGAATTTCGAGATGGATTTTCGCGGCCCCATGACTCTGAGAGACGGCCTCAGGCTATCGCGGAACCTCGTAGCAGTCAGGCTTGGTGAGGAGGTGGGTGAGCGGGCCGTAATTGGTGAGGCACGCCGGTTCGGTCTTTCGACGCGACTTCCCCTGGTTCCCTCGATCTTCATTGGGGCAGCCGATGTTATCCCGCTCGAGATGGCGTCTGCGTACACAGCCTTTGCCACTGTGGGTACCCGGGCTGCCCCGGTCGGGATTCTCCGGGTGGAAGACGAGTTCGGTAACATCGTGTGGGAGCCGCAGACGCGGACTGAACGTATCCTGGACGAAGAGCACATGTGGCTCATGACCGATGCGCTGAACGACGTGGTGAGGCGCGGCACGGCAAGATATAGGGTCGTGGACCTCGGGGGCTTCCGCCATCCTGCCGGTGGAAAGACTGGGACCACGAACGACGGTGCTGACGTGTGGTTCGTAGGATTCACGTCGGAACTGGTAACCGCGGTCTGGATGGGATTCGACGCACCACGGAAGATCATGACCCTGTCTTCCGGCGGACGCCTGGCTGCCCCAGCATGGGCGACCTATATGAATGAGGTCTACGAGAGGCGTCCCCCTCCAGCCGGATGGCAGCGTCCTGAGAGCCTGATCCTGCTCAGGATCGATCACCATACGGGCTATCTGGCGACAGGATGGTGCCCCCAGGAATCGACCTCGCACGAGTGGTTCATTCCCGGTACCGAGCCGGTGGAATTTTGTCCGGTCCACAATCCGTTTATCACGGGAGTCTCACGGGTACCCGAGAGGGAGTAACGGCGACCTCAGGCAACCCAAAGACGCCCCTCAGAATCTCCGCGGGCGTCATCTGGCCGGTGTCGTCCAGCCCCATTGTTCGAGGGGCGCTCCTGGTTGACGAATCGGGGCGCATTGCACAGGTAGGCCACGAATCGGCCGTTCCATCTCCCCCGTCCGTTGCCAGTGTGAGTTTCGGACGTGCGGTGATCCTACCCGGTTTGATCAACCTCCACACCCATCTCGAACTCAACCACCTCAAGGGAAAGATCGACGACGTCGATTTCTTCGCTTGGATTCAACGAGTGAGGGCTGCCAAGGAAGCCACCGACGAAGCTGGGTTCTTGCAGGCAGCCCGTGAAGGAGTGCGGGAAGCTTGGAGCTACGGTACTACAACGGTGGCGGACACGGGAACTAGTGGTGCAACAGCCGTTGCCCTGCGAGAAATGGGTGGCCGCGGCATCTACTACCATGAGGCAATCGCTCCCGATCCGGAGCTGTGCGACGAATCCTTTGACTCGCTAGTCGAAGCCCTGGCCGATCTGATCCACAGGGCCTCCGATGCGGTGGAGGTGGGAGTCTCACCGCACGCCCCATATACAGTGAGTGCGCAACTCTATGCACGAGTGACCGACTATGCCAGGGCCGAGGGGCTGCCGCTAGCTGGTCATCTTGCCGAGTCCCACGCGGAGGTGGAATTTGTGACCCGGGGAGAAGGCAGGTTTGCGCGTGCCTGGCAGGAGAGGGGTATTCCGTTGCCCGAGACAGCGCGTACTCCAGTAGAGTACGTGAGGCGTTTGGGCCTGCTGGGGTCAGATCTCCTTGCCATCCACGCCGTACAGGTCGACCAGCAGGACATTGAGCTGCTGGCCAACTTCGACGTTCCTGTCGTCGTGTGTCCCCGATCGAACAGCAGGCACGGTCATGGCTCGCCTCCACTCGCAGCGTTCCTAACAGGAGGCCTGCGCTGTGGTCTGGGAACTGATTCAGTGGCCAGCGTGGACTCTCTCGATCTTCGGTCAGAGGCGAGAAAGGCGCGTGAGCTGGCAGATCTGAGGGCGGCCGAGGCAATAAGACTGTTGACACTCGGCGGCGCGGCAGCCCTGGGCAAACATGATTCCTTGGGCTCACTCGAGCCTGGGAAGTGGGCGGACTTGTGCGTGGTTGAAGTGGGAGGCCGAGTTTCCAACGAGGCGGAGGATATTGCGGGTGCCATTCTCCGTGCCGGATCGGAAGCCATCAGCGCGACGTATATCGCCGGGAGATTGGTGCATTCGATGAGAGGCTAGCCTGTCTCAGGCCGATCGCTACGAGAGGCAGCGGCTTGCGTTAGATTAGGGCCGCCATGAAAACCCAAAGACATGCTACAATCCTGAACCTTGTACGCAGCCGACAGATCCACAGCCAGGAGGAGCTGCGTGAGCTACTCTCGCTGGATGGAATTAGAGTTACTCAAGCCACGCTGTCCAGGGATGTTCACGAGCTACAACTCGTAAAGGTCACGGGCCCGAACGGTCGCTCCCATTATGCCCCTCCGTTGGAAGGCGATGTACTGCGTCCACACTTGGAGCAATTGCTGTCTACCCTGCTGGTTTCGGTAGACGGAGTGAACAATCTCCTGGTTGTACGAACGCCAGCGGGCAGTGCTAGCGCAGTCGGTAGCGCTCTGGATCGACAGGGCTGGGGCGAAGTGGTCGGAACAATCGCCAGCGATGACACGATTCTGGTGATTGCCCGATCCGAAACGGGACGTCGCGCTCTCTCCAAACGGCTACGGAAGCTGGCCGGCCTCATCCGCTGATCACAGCGATCGTGGGGTATGTTTATGCAGCTTGTCGTATGACGGATGGAGTGTTGCGTACGCCGGCGTGTGGGGGGGCGGTCTGGTTCGCTCCTGAAGGCTGTTGCGACGGTCCTGTTCGAGAGGCTACGTAACGGTGACCGGCATTGAGCGACAGGCAACAAACCGAGGTGTGATGGAGCCACATCAACTGTGGGGCGGACGGTTTCGGGCGGCAAGTCGCGAGGCCCTAGTCAAGCTGAATGACAGTCTCCCAGTGGACTTGCGCCTCTGGCCGTACGACGTGCGTGCGGCTAAAGCTTGGGTATCGGCCTTGGCCGGCTCGAGTGTGGTTGACCGCGAGGAGGAGCAGAATCTTCTGGACGGATTAGACGGCGTCGCCAGGCGTCTGGAGGCCGGAGAGGGCGAGAACGCGGATGATGAAGATGTGCACACGTTGGTGGAGCGCCTGTTGTATGAGGAGGTAGGAGACCTAGCCGGGAAGCTCAACACCGGGAGATCTCGCAACGACCAGGTAATGACCGATCTCAGGCTCTGGTGCATGGACGCCGCGCAGGCGATCGATGCTGAGCTGGTCGAGTTTGGGCGAGTTCTAGTGTCACAGGCCAAGAACGGGGTTGAGCATCTCTTGCCCGGATACACCCACGGTCAGCGGGCGCAGCCGGTCCGATGGGCCTACGTGTTGTTGGCGCACACCTGGCCGCTGACGCGGGATCGCTCACGGCTTGCCGAGGCAGCAATGAGACTGAGTGAGTTGCCGCTCGGATCGGCGGCACTCGCGGGATCGGGCATAGCGGTCGATCGAGCGAGACTCAAAGTGGCGCTTGGGTTCGAGCGCCTGAGTCCCAACGGATTGGACGCCACCGGCACTCGAGATTTCGTGGCCGAGCTCCTCTGCGTGCTCGGGCTAATCGCGACTCACATCTCGCGACTCGCTGGCGAGCTCATGATCTATGCATCCTCAGAATACGGGTTCATCAGGCTATCTGACGGCTACTGCACCGGGTCCAGCCTGCTACCCCAGAAACGTAACCCGGATGTGCTGGAGCTAGCCCGGGCCAAGTCGTCTCGCGTCTTGGGAGATCTAGTGGGGATGCTGTCCGTAATGCGAGGTCTCCCAGCCGGGTACAGCAAAGACCTGCAAGAAGACAAGAGCTTTTTGTTTGACGCCGTGGACACTGTGTTGCTCACGCTTCCCGCCATCAGCGGGGCGGTGAAGGAGATGGAGCCGATACCCGAGAACATGGCCGCAGCGCTGGACAATTCGATGCTCGCCACTGATCTAGCCGATCAACTGGTGGTTGAAGGGGTGCCGTTCAGAGAAGCGCACCGTATAGTCGGCAACCTGGTCAGAACCGCCGAGTCACTTGGTGTACCGCTCACAGACGTGCCGTCCGAGGCAGCATCCACGATTCACTCCGCCCTGCCTCGACTCGTGGCTGGGTTAGGGAATTGGCACGACTCGATCGAGCGGAGAGCGACAGCCGGTGGATCTTCCAAGCCATCCGTCGAGCAGCAGCTTGAGTTGTTGGATGGTGTCTTCGGTGAGCGCAATGGCTCTCAAACGGACTGAACTCTCGGGGAAAAGAAGAACCGCGACGTGTCGGGCCGGGCTTTTGCGTGGTCCCGCTCGTCCCCTCCCGACGAGTAAGCTTGCCTGGCGACAAGCTGCCCAACACGCCGCAGTATCACCGCTATTCTCCCTACGAGGGACTGGCTGGGATGTTTCAGCCAGCATCACAATGGTCTGCAACCACTAACCTTAGATGCTGGGTTCCGCCACAGGGTTGCACACGGGTCTGTAAGTGAGTAAGGCATGTGGCGTAATCACAACAATGACTCATTGCTGCCACGTAGCAGAAAGCATAGCCTCTGGCATGTTGGGCGCGCTGCCATTGTGATCTAGCACACAGAAGGTCGCAGTCCTCGTCTCCAAATTGCTGTCACACAATAACTTAGATATCGACGCCGGGACCAAGAACAAGTGGCACCGGCGTTGCCGTATTGCTGATAGTGCCGCAGCAGCAGTGTGTTGCCGGACGAAAAAGGCAAACCGCGGGTTAACCGCGGGACGCAAAGCCACGGGTCGTCGCTCTTCGGCGAGAGCGGTGGCAGCCGGGCTCCCGGAGGCAACTCAATGGTGGGTCCAACCGAGGTCGTTTCGACCCAACACAGGTGCCAACTCTCCGGGTCTCGCAGCCCATGCCGTCTTCATGGGGCGGGAAAGAGCCTTTGTGGTGCCGTGTTGTGTGGGCATTTAGGAGCCTGAGAAAATACTGGAGGCTGGATATGGACAACCGGAAAGGGTTTGCGCTGGTAGCAACTCTGCTCGTGATGATGCTGATAACGGTGATAGTAGCTGCGTCGGTCACTGGGGCCGCCGGCGCGCTACGGGCGTCAGAACTGGACTATCGCAACTCGAAGGTTTTCTATGCTGCGGAAGCGGGCGCAGAGGCGATCATGTCTCAGCTGCACGAGGCCTTGGAAGACGCTGCTTTGGATTCGATCGAGCTGGCGTCAGTCACACCTCCCTCATTGCCTGGTTATTCGTTCGATGGGTTCTCGGTCAAGAAGGTGGGTGGAGTGGTAGTCGAACGCGTCACCGACGGGGCCTTTGCCGGCCTCTATTCTCTCACGCAACGAGTTGAGATCTACTCCGACGTAACGGATCAGAACCTCAACAACAGCGCGATAGTTGTTTCCGCCAAGGCTCAGGCGATCCCGATCTTCCAATTCGGCGTGTTCTACGAGCAGGACCTCGAGGTTACCAACGGACCAGCAATGGAGTTCGCGGGATGGGTGCATTCGAACGGAAATATCTACGCGAGTTCCAACAACGCCTGGTATCGCGACGCAATCACCACCCCGAATATGTTGATCCACGACCGCAAAGACGAAAACAATGTCCTTAACGGCGTTTACATAAACGACGCCAGCGGCAACGAGGTGCGACTGGACTTCGACAGTCGTACCATTCCCGATCCGGCAGCGTTCAGGGCCGAAAGCGACGCCAAGTTCGACAACCGGGTCAAGACGAACGCGTATGGAGTTGATTCGCTGAGCGTCCCGCTGCCCACCGGAATGCCGCCGATTGTCATCATGCAGCCGCGTCAAGCAGGCGATCCCAGTCAGGTCAAGAAGGCCAAGTTCGCGTGGAAGGCTGACTGGTATGTCGAGGTCGACCTCAACACCCTGAACAATGGTGGAACGAACCTATGTCAGTCAATGACATCGGCGCGCGACGCCGGCGAGGCGCTGCCGACGAATGCGGAATGCCAGAACATCTTTGCCTGGCAATGGGAAGCGTTCTATGAAGGTCGTGAGGGAAGGATGGCGGACGTGTTCCAAGTCGACATGGCGCAGCTGTTCGCTTGGGTAGCTGGCAGTGTCGCGAGTCGCGAGACCCGAATCTTCTACGTGACGTTCAAGGGTGGGCTGGGATACGACCCTTCGGGCGATGGACTGTATCCCATATTGCGATTGGTCAATGGGGCAAACCTGCTGAATCCGATCACTGTCGCGACGGACCACCCTTTCTACATACAGGGAGATTACAACACCGGGGTGTGGCAACCGTCAGCGATGGTGGGTGACGCGGTCAATCTCCTCTCGAACGCCTGGACCGATGCCGACCATGCTGGTCCAGGGCTAACAAACGCGGCTAACACCGCATACAACATAGCAATTCTCGCCGGTCACTCGGCGACTGCGTGTGACTGGTTCCTCTGTGGAACGAATCCATACGGAGGCGGCTTGGAGAACTACCCACGCTTCCTCGAGAGATGGAACGGCAGAACAGCCAAGTACCGGGGATCGTTAGTCTCGCTGTCGACCAGCGTTATGGCCACCGCCCCGTGGAGCTACGGCATCTATTACGAGGCCCCGAACCGTGACTGGATGTTCGACACGAGATTCGAGGATCCGGCCAAGCTCCCACCGGGAACCCCCGTTGTCGGCAACGTCATTCAAACGGCGTTCCGACCGGCGTATTGAACCGTGCTTGTGCCTCAGACTTGGGAGACTATGTCATGTTGAGCGGATCGGTTGCACGGAGAGGGTTCACACTCATTGAGATGCTCTTTGTGCTTGCAATGATGGGGATCTTATTCGCCATCACGATACCGCGAATGCGAGTGACACCAGGTCGAAAGGTGCGAATGGCGGCGCAACAGTTGGTCCGTGACCTGGAGGTTGCAAGAACCAGGTCACTGGCGACCAAGAAGAATGCTCGGATCGTCTTCGACGCGGGCAGCAACTCGTACACGGGGTATCTCGATGATGACAGGGACGGCGCGTTCGTATTGACCGCCGCCGAATCTGGTGCCTTGGGGGCCCGTGGAACGGTAACTTTGCCTAGCGATCTGACGTATGGGCGCGGCAGCGCAAGCGCGCTCCCGGGAGAATCGGCTGCTGGGGCAATCACCCTCTCCGGCTCTACCGTGGAATTCAGTGCGCGAGGCGTCACAGTGCCGTTCGGGGCGCGAGGAACTATCTACTTGGTACACAGAAACGATCCCAATGCCGTTTCAGCCGTGTCTATCACTGGTGCCGGCTCGTTTCAGGCGTGGACGTTCGTAGGGGGAACCTGGAAATGAACAAAGAAGCTGGCTTCAGTCTGATTTCGGTGCTCGTAGCGATCACAATGTTCTCGGCTGGTGTACTGGCGCTGTCCCGGACGGGCGCCGAGGTCCTCAGGGTTCAGACGAACGCGGGGAATCGATCCACCGCGGTGGCGATTGCACGAGCACATATGGAAGCTGTCCGGGCCCAAGATCCCGGCGATCTGGCGAGCGAAACGGCCATAACTGTAAACCGTCAAGGCCAGTCCGACGCCCAGGGTGTGTACACCAGACAGGTGAAGGTCGAGAACGTGGCTAGCAATCTCAAGCAGGTGACGGTCACTGTAGACTACCCGCGCGCGCTCAAACCGATTGAGCTCGTCACCCTCGCCTTCTTCGCCGCTGGGACATAGGAGACTGCCGTCATGTCTGTATTCAGCAGAGGCAATAGAGGATTCACTCTAATAGAATTGCTCATTTCCTTGACGGTGGGCATAGTGGTGCTCTCCGGCGCACTGTCGTTTGCGGTTGGCATGTGGCGTAACTTGGCCGGAGATGAAATCCGTGAAGATGTGTATCGGGATGCGCGATACCTAGAGATGTCGTTCGAGCGGGACTTCCAGTCGACCGGCGTTGCGCTGGCGAGTACCGTGTCATTCGGCAGCCTCGCGGTCTGGGGAGATACGGTCGTCATCCTGCGCGTGCCGTACATGCCGGCGGAGACGCCTCCCTACGATCTCGACCCGCCGGCGGGCACTAACAACCCCCTCGCCGCGGGGGGCACTTGCGGTGCCAGGTGCCTGAATCTCAACAAAGCGGCAGACGGCACGTTTGACATCGAGGTAGGCGACCTGGCTCGGTTGCAGGTAAACGATGAGAGGCGGCTGATTCTGGTGCAGAGCATGGCCGACTATGGCTCAACGGTGGCCATAGGATTCACCGATGCCGCCAACATCCTGCACTACACGGCTGGATTGACGGGCGGCTTGCTGCTCGATCGGTACAGCACCTTTGTCCAACGTCTGGGACCCGTCATTTACTACTTGGACGGAACCGAGCTAAAGCGGGCGGAGACATTGAATACGGACGGCACTCCGGCGGGTGAGACAATTGCGTACGGAGTCAAGTCGTTTGAAGTGACAGTGTTGTTCATGGACGGTGACGAAGCGGATGAGGCCAATACCAACGATGCCGACAACACGAATGATTTTGACGACATAACGGGGGTGAGGATCAAGGCTGTGCTAATGTCCGAGCGGACTCATCCTACTGTGAACCACGGTAACCCGTTCACGCGGTCGTACGAGTGGTTGTTCTCGCCCAGAAACCTCTTGTATGAGCGCAACCGGTTGTAACTTGGGACGCGACTTTGCACAAGACTCTAAGGAGTAGGGGGGGTACCGAGAAGCTGGAACAAAACAGAGAGGCGTGCTTTCGGCATTTGTTCGGTTGGGGTGACCAACTGGCCAAATCGGGGGGCATGTTCAAGAAACGTTGCACGTATTACGTTGGCGCCAAAGAGTCGCCTAACAGAGTGAATAGTAGTCAATGATATCTGAACGCTCTTTTCCCGGACTAGGTGCGCCCCAAGCACCGAGGCAAGCCATGTTACACACGTACTCGCGCTTGCACCGCGACGGTTTCACGCTCATAGAGATGATATTGGTGGTGGTGATCATAGGAATCGTGGCCGCCCTCACTGTCCCCAGAATCGATTACACCAGGTACCGAGTCAACAGCTCGATGCGCGGCCTGGGCACGACCCTGCTTGGCGCTCAGCGTCGCGCTGTGAGCCGGCAACATGACGTCATCATCATCTTCGATGTGACGCGACAGTCGATCCGAATACACGAAGATGCAAACAACAACGGCCTGGTGGACGACGGCGAACGCACCCGAGGGGTACCACTTGGGGAGCATGTGGTGATCGGCAGAGCCAGTACACCAGCGTACCCCCCCATCGGACCTGGTCCTGTGGCTCTGACCAAACGTGCGGACGGCGTTCCTGCCTTGACGTTCCACAGAAACGGCAGTGCTAGCGAAATGGGTGGAGTGTATCTCACGTCGAGCCGTGCACTGAATAGCGCCGGAATCCTGAACGACACGCGGCTCGTAACGATCGAACGCGCCACGGGTAGGGTTTCGTGGTTCAGCTACAAATCGACCGGCTGGGAGCAAGGTTTCTGATGAAAAACGAGCGCGGCTTCACCCTGATCGAAGTCATGATGGCATTGGCCATCATAGCTGCTGTATTGCTGGCAATGGGGACCGCAACGGCATCGTTCGTCCACGAGGTCGCTGTTGGCGACCGCAACGCTGCGGCACTGCAGCTCGTCGATGGCCGTATCGAGGCAATTCAAATAGATCCCAACTACGCCGGCCTCGACACAGCGTATGCGGGAACGGAGAGCGATTTCCCGACCCTGCCTGGTTATACGAGAACCACTACTATCCTGGTTGTGGGTGGTGCGGGGCAGGCGGTGAACTACAAGAAGATAACGGTAACTGTTGACGGCCCGGGCTTGGACGCGCCTGTGGCCCGTACTATTACGGTAGGTGCACCATGACGTATGGGACCATAGCAAACCGGCGCGGCATGACCCTGTTGGAGATGTTGGTGGCCCTGGTCGTGTTCGGCGTTGTAGTAGGAGGAGCGTTCAGTTTCTTGCGCTATCAGAGTGAAGGGTACCGCTTCGGTGCTGAGCAGATGGATGCGCTGCAGAATCTGCGTTTTGCAGCCAACGCCCTTGAGCTTGATTTGCGAACGGCTGGTTCCAACGTGCCCGATCAGCAGCCGTTTATCATCTATGCAGGAACCGACGTGGTTGCATTCAACGCCGACTACGCCACGAATGTCGACAACGATGTGTGGGCTGTCTACTATGATCGGGACGCTCCGAGCGGTACGGTGATGGCCCTTACCAAGGAACGTCACATCACGATACCCACGACGTCGTTTGTCTATCCGGATACGTCATACCGCGCATTGGGTGGACTGACCAACTCGCCTGCCGAAACGATAGTTTTCTACTTCGAGTCAGACGCCACTACCACTCGTACTGATGACTACATCCTGTACAAGAAGGTGAATGCCGATCCGGCTGAAGTGGTCTCACATAACTTGCTGCAGACGCCGGGGGAGCAGTTCTTTGAGTACTACTGGATCAAGAATCCCCCGAGCGCACCTGCCCGCATCGAAGAGGTACCTGTAGCTGCACTTCCCTTGAGACACTCAGAGGCAATCCACGGGTCAACTGCCGACACAGCGGCAGCGGCTCGAATCGACAGCCTCCGAGGAGTGCGGGTCAACTTTACAGCAACGCATGGAAAGACCGGAGCCGAAGAACGCCAGCGAGCCATATCTCGGTTGGTGCGGCTCCCCAATGCCGGATTGGCTGTGAAACGCTCGTGCGGCGATGAGCCGATTCTCGGAATCCCACTGACGGCTGCAGGAGTGGTCTTGGGGACCGGGGAGCCGGCGGTGAACCTCTCGTGGACGCAAGCGGTCGATGAAGCCGGTGGTGAGTCGGATGTGACCAGGTACGTCATCTGGCGACGCCAGGCTGCACAGCCGGATTGGGGTGAACCGTATCTCAGCATACCGTCGGGCCAGACAACGTACAGCTACCAGGACCTCGATGTCACGTCCGGCGAGCAATACTACTACGCCGTGGCCGTGCAGGACTGCACGCCGACGTTGTCGAAGCAGGAGACATCCTCTCTGGTCACGGTCCCGTAGGCATGGAGGCAAGCATGGATTTCATGAAACGAATGCGTGACGAGCGCGGCATCGCACTTGTGGTTGCACTTCTTGTCTCGCTGGTCGTGGCTGCAA
>JARRLJ010000006.1:0-16295 GCA_037387025.1 Gemmatimonadales bacterium | reverse complement strand
GTTGGATACTCGACAGTACCGCCCAAGGAGAACGTCCCTCCGACCTCGCCTTCGACCGCGTCATAGTTTCGCTGCAGCAACGCCCACAAATCAGACACCGGTAGCTTCACCAAGGAGGCTGTGAGTCCTGCTTCACCCCTGAAAGGCAGGCGTCCATTTACGACAATACTGCCGCCGCCAACATCGCTGGCGATAATTGCTTCGGAGAAATCGATTCCATCGCCACTAGCATGCAGGATCAGTGGCTGTCGGGCGTGCCACGACCCTGACGCTAACTGGAAGCCCAGCAAGCTAACCGGGACAGTGTATTGCTCATTCGTCGATCGCAGCTCTCCTCGCGCAATCCACTGCTCATTACTCTGCCTTCCAAACCGTGAACGACCCAACCAGGAAAGCGAGTCGGTTCCCCCGTGAGCCTGCAGTACGACCCGTGTAAAGCCTAGTCCGGCCAGTTCGACAGAATCAATCGTGATGCCAATGTCGACGTCGCCCTGCGGCCACTTCCAACGTCCGTCCGCTTGAACATCTGACATATACACCGGAACTCGCGATACCCCTGAGCCCCGCACCTGTCCCGTGAGTTCGAAATCCGATATTGCACCGTCGATTCTGAGGTTGGCAACTAGTGATCCTGACGGCTCTCGCTCTTCAACATCCTCGACCGAGCCAAGCAACGCCTCGAGTATTCCTTCTATAGCACCGATCGAGTCCGTTTCAACCCTTACCTCCAATGTCCCGCGACGCGAGTTCCACAGACCGATTTCACCGGCACCACTAGCGTGCACCGATCGACCCTGCGAGTCGAGAGTGTCCAACCGCAATGTGCTATCCTCTATCACCAGGTTCAGCAGCACACTGTCCAGCACGACCCCCTGAACGGAAGAAATTCGGAAGATAGCGTTCGCGTTGGCTCTGGGTCCCTTGGGTGAGTCAGATACGCCGCTTCCCACCACGCGGCCGAACAAGTCAGTACGAGGCAGGCCCTCAGCCAGCCGTTCTAGGTTGAGGCGGGCGACTCTCATGTCTAGCTCGTGAGCGCCCTTGTCAGCGTAGCCATATACTCGTGTTGTGCCTCTGAATGAGCCACCGATCCCGAGGTCCGGGTAGGACGAACGCAGTCCATCCAAGTTGAGTGAATCGAAGAAGAGATCCGCGAAGACGCCCAACGTGTCGCCGCGCGCGTCAAACTGGATGTTGCCGTTAGCCCGGGTCTCTAGTGGTGGAACCGCTACGTGCCTAATGTCGCCGTCAAACGATAACTGCAACCAGGGGCCGTCCAGTCTCCCAGTTCCGTAAAGCAGTCCTTGCAGATCGATGCCAGGGAGGATCCGCCGTACCGTCGCCATGTCTATGCTGGCATTTTGGAGTTGGTAATCTCTGAATACCACCTCACCAGATCCCCCAAGCGAAACGATGCCGGCTCCATCTATCACCGTCGCCGGCCAACCTTCTATCAATGAATCCAAGAACGTGACGTTCAGCCCTATACTCAATTCTTCCTTTGGGCCTCGAAGTATCCCGTAACACGGCCAGCCAAGGGCAACGTGTCAAAGAAATTCCGGATGTACTCCAAGTCGAAGTCTTCCAAATCGAGTCGCGTATCCTTGAACGCCCACTCGTCTTCCGGTCCCAGTTCCATTGCCAAACGGCCTCGTGCCTCACCTCCACCCCCCAATCCTTCGATCGCAAACGGTTCCCCATAGAACTCCATCACGCCCTCAACGGGACTACTGATGACGATCGACCCACTAGCCGTCATACCAGCAGGTACTTGTGAGACCAGGCCTATCACGTCGTCAGTGTTGAGCTGTTCCGATCGCACGTCCAAATTCGGGTGCACTTTTCCATTCGTGACAACGAGAGAACCGGTTACTTCCGCGCGGGATCCGGGCAGCTGAACCTGTTCCATTGACAAAGCAATGGTGTCACCGAGGATCTCCACCCGCCCCCGAGCAAAGCCAATCTGGAGCTTTGGATCGCTCACTGCTGCGCTCAGCCGCGCTATGTCAATCTGGACCGCCTCTTCACCACGGAACGGCGACGAGATCCGTACGTACGGGAATCGTGCGTACAGATCGTCAATGCGCCGGATCCGCATGTATCCATCCGCCGTCTCCTTTGCCTCATGGATTGTCGTATCACCCCGCTCGGCAGGGCTCATGATGGTGACCGTTGCATCGATGATCTGCACATCACGGAAGGAGATGAGTGGCCCCGTCGAATTGTCACCGGGCGGCCCACCAAGGCCAAGGAGTTCTTCGATGTTCAAGCGTCGTCCCGGGCGATCGATGATGTACACATTGGGCGAGGTAAGGGTTAGCCTCCCCATGGCAATTCGGCCGCCGAGGATGTCGCGCAATCCATATGCGAGTTGGAGCTGCGATATTTCCGCGAAAACCGCTCCATCCTCGTCGCGAACGACGATGTCTCTAGCACCTACTCCACCTAGCAACGAGCCGAAGATTTCTCCGATTGTGACCGAGCCATTGACTGCGCTATTGGCCACATCGCGCAACGTTTTGCCGAGCACGATCCTGCCGGACTCAGTTCCATAACTGGCTGCGGCTACACCAACAACAACACCCAGAATCCAGCAGCCTAGCATCACAAGTGCTGTTGTAAAGCGTCGCGGATTCAAAAAGCCTGCCCCACAGAAAAGTGCCATCTCAGGCGGCTGACAAAGCCCCTGCGCTCCGGTTGAAAAGCCTCGTCGATCTGCACCAGCTCAAGCTGGTTATCCTCGCCCACAACTAGCTCGTACAACGGACTCGGTCGAGGATCATAACCATTGTACCCTATGTCCAGTCTTATCGGTCCTAACGCCGTCGCAACTCTGAACCCCACGCCGGGCGTTACGCGGATGTCCTTCAGATTCACTATCTTATCGCCTCGCTCAACCACCTGGCCAGCGTCCAGGAAGACCGCCCCGATGAGGCGCTCACTCAAGATAGGCAGAGGAAACCGCCATTCCACATTTGCAAAGATGAGTTGGTCGCCACCGGATGCCGATGTGCGAATCACGCTGTCAACCACCATGCCAGCGGCGTCGACTCTCGTGGTTTCCAAAACCCTGACCAGTGGCCCGAGTTCGTTTTGGCCGTATCCACGCACGCTGTTGGGTCCACCGCCGTACATCCGATCCTCAGACGGAATGAAACGCCGGTCTCCGCCGTCTGATTGCACACGAGGGGCGCCTACGGCGCCGAATCTCACTCTCCACGCGAGCACGCTACGCCGTGCGACCCGATGGAACGAAGCAAATTCTACGACCCCTCTTGTGAATCGAATCAGTGAATCTGATCCTAGCAGATCATCCGCGTGGCGAAACTCGATGGTCAGCCTGGTCCCACGTGAAGGATTTAGAATGGAGTTGGTCCTATCCCAAACCATACCTAGTCCGATGGATGCGCGAAAACGCGGCTCAGTGAACACACCGACATCTTCGATCAAACAGACATCGAGGAATGCACAGAACGTGGCGGGATCAGCGTCGGTTCTAGCACGGCCCAGCCCATAGGAACCCGTGATCGGGATCTCGAACGAAGGCCGCCATGTCACGGAGAACGAGCCGCCTATCGACTGCCTCAAGTATGCGCGGTACTCGGTAAACTGCTCAGCTCCAAATGTAAGTACCGCACTCGTGCGTCTTGAAAGAAAGAAAGGCTCGCGCACGCTCGCCGACACGTTGTAGTTGAGCTTGCGCAGGTTATCCTCTTCTTCCGCCAATGCGGGACAGATGCCGTCGGAGAACCCCAGGTCGGTTGGGCTTCCTGCCCCTAGCTTCGAGAACTGACTGGAGAGTTCGAGTGTGCGGGCGGAACCGAGAAAATTGTATATGGTCCAAGAACCTATCACTCGAAAACAATCGATTGTTCCATAACCACCGCCGATGCGAATCCTTCGCAATGGAGCTTCTGAAACCCTCACCCCCACAGTGACGCTAGTGTCTTCCGACCCTCCGAGCACACTGTCCTGCAAAGCAACATTGGCAAAACTGAACAGACCCAAGCGGTACAGATCCAATTCGCTGCGCTGGAGTTTCTGTTGGCTATATTGGTCTCCCGATTTGACAGATATCGCCTTGCGTACCACATCGTCATTAATCTTCTGAGTACCGACGATTGCAACTGAATCGATCACGGCCTTGGTGCCGGGAACTACCTCCAGAGATACATTCGCCGCCTTTGCTTCTCTATCTACAGCGAAATTGACGAAGATCTCCGGGAACGGATAACCCTTGTTCCTAAGAGCCATACCGATCGAGTCAGTGGACATCTGCAGCCACAGGAGGTTGAAGGGATCTCCGACTTGAAGTGGCAACCTCCTCATCAACCCTCGGACATCAATGTCGTCCTCGATGCCCGCTACATCGAACGCCGTCAACCGTATCGGCTCGCCCTCATCAATCACGAACTTCAACCGCACATCCCCATTCGAGCGGGTAACAACCGTGTCCACTGTCGCATCGCGATAACCGCTGCGGCGATACAGTGCTAGAATTCGATATACATCACTGCGGAATTGCGTCTCATTGAAATAGCGCTTGACTCCTAGAAAGCCCAAAGCTCGGACAATGGGCCAGCGCGCAAAGGCGGACGATTGTGATGTCGCGATTGAAGCACGTAGGGTCACGTCATCGATCGCACTGTTTCCCGAAAAGGAAAGCCCCCTGACGACGAGCCCTCTTTGCTCCTGGTCCTGGCCGCGGAGGGCGGTGGGATATGATGCTAAGACGGCAAGAAGAACGATAGCGACAGCGTTGGTTTTCAGAGAACCCGCCTCAACTCGGACATCATGTCCGCCGTAGATGTGAACTTGACGCGCGGTCTGTTCATTTGCGTGCCCCGTTGCATTTCCACTTCATCTATGCGTCGCCAATCGTCATAAGACACAAAGCCTCGTTGGCGTTCAACAACCAACTTTTCGATTTGATTTGGATCAGTACTGTCTGGCTCCAGTAGTATCCCGGATGCTGCATCTTCCACCATGGCGGTGACGGTCTCCGCGGCATCCGGCTTGTTGGTTCCTATCACCCCTGTCGGCCCGCGTTTTATCCAGCCAGCAACATACAGCCCGCACTCGGACTCTCCAGTGTCCGATGACACAATGCGTCCCGCATCGTTGGGGATGATTCCGCGGGTTTCATCAAACGGCAGATCCGGGAGCGAAACTCCCCTGTAGCCCACCGATCTGAAGACCAGGTCAACAGACATGTCTTCAAACTGATCCGTCGGTCTGGGTCGCAGCGATCCATCTGCGGTTTGGTATAGTTCGTTCTGCACCAGCCGTATGCCAGCGACCCCCCCGCGGTCATCCCCTAACAGCTCCACTGGAGATACTAGGAACCGGACCGTTAGAGTACGCTCCTCTCCTCTACGGGCCGCACCGGCATATTCTTGTAGGATCGCGACCTTTCTAGAGATCGCTGCATCCTCGCCCGCATCTACTTCGCGTTGGCTGAGTCGATCGAGAGCTACCTCTCCTGGGATTACAACGATGTCGGCTCCGGGCAGTTCACCCAACTCCTTGATCTCTGCGTTGGTGAAGGCTGCCTGCGCTGGTCCTCGACGACCGAGGATGAACACTTGTCGCACTCGGCTCTCGCCCAGAGCCTCAAGCGCGTAATCCGCAATGTCGGTCTTGGACAACTCATCCTTGGTGCGACACAGCATTCGGGCCACGTCCACAGCGACATTACCCACCCCTATCACCGCGACCCGCTCAACGGATAGATCGAATCGGGCATCACAAAAATCCGGATGCCCATTGTACCACGCGACGAACTCGGTTGCCGGATGGCTACGCGCCAGGTCCTCGCCCGGAATTCCCAAGCGCCTGTCTGACTGAGCCCCGGTGGCGAAACAGATTTGATGGTAGTATCGGCGAAGGTCGGCCAGATTGATGTGGGAGCCAAACTCCACATTACCGAAAAAGCGAAACTGCTCATTCGACGCAACGCGGTCGAATACCCGGGTCACCTTCTTGATCTTTTGGTGGTCAGGGGCCACACCAAAGCGCACTAGCCCGAACGGCGTGGGCAACCGGTCGAACATGTCCACGCTTACCGAAAGGCTCTTCTGCTTGAGTAAATGCTCTGCTGCGTAAAAGCCGGCAGGCCCCGAGCCTACTATCGCCACGCGCAGTGGGCCAGCCAAACCACCCTCCTGCTTCATTGGAACTCCAAACCAGTATGACAGTTCATGATACCGCATCGGCCGCCCGGCGGAAGGTCAGGGACGCCCTGTAATGCCCTACCGCCCCACCGCCGGAACACCTACCTTGGCACTTGTGAAGATTTACACACGATCAGGGGACGACGGCCAGACCTCATTGTTTGGCGGCAGGCGGGTCTACAAGAACAATCTGCGGGTAGCGGCCTACGGCGACGTAGATGAGTTGAACTCGGCGTTGGGTGCAGCGGTCGCGGTAGAACCGAAGGAATTGCAGGCCGAGCTGCTAACCTCGATTCAACGTGACCTGTTTTCAATTGGCGGACGGCTTGCCAGTCCGGATCCGGAAAAGGTCTCCGGGGCGTTGAAAAGGGTGGTCCTTGAAGACGAACGGATTGCGGCAATCGAGGCAGCTATCGACGGAGCTGAATCGGAATTGCCAGAGTTGAGACAATTCGTGCTGCCTGGGGGAACGCTGAAGAGTGCGCTGCTTCACCAGGCGCGGTCTGTTTGCCGCAGAGCCGAACGAAGTGTCGTAGCGCTGAGTCAGACGGAGGCCGTGCCTCCGGTAATTCTAGCCTACCTGAACCGTCTCTCCGATCTGCTTTTCGTATTGGCTCGACTAGCCAATCGCGACGCGAACCTACAAGATCGAACATGGTAACATGGCTAGATACTCATTTCTCCAGGCAGACGTTTTCACCCAAACAGGGTTGACCGGGAATCCCCTCGCCGTGTTTCCAACGGCCGAGGGACTTGACGCGGGCACCATGCAGTCATTGGCGCGGGAGATGAATCTCTCGGAGACGACCTTCGTCTTCGCCTCCGAACAAGCTACAAGACGCATCAGGTTCTTCACTCCCACGGCGGAGATCCCCCTGGCGGGCCACCCGACCATCGGCACCTGGTGGATACTAGCTGAGGAGGGATTTCTGAAACTGCCAGACCATGGCATCGAGCGCGTGACGCAAGAAACCGATGCGGGCATTCTTCCGGTTGACATACATCTGGAGGGAGGGAAGCCAAGAGAGGTGGTAATGATGCAGGCGCTTCCCGAATTCGGCGAAATCGTGGAGGACGTGCGGGGCCTGGGAGAGGCGCTGGGGGGGAACAAAGACATCGTCCTCGAGCACCCCAAGCCGCAGGTCGTATCCACGGCTTTGCCACAACTCATGGTGCCGATTCGCTCGTCAACCGATTTGAAGAGCCTGCCGAGCGGCGGCGCGGGGGCCACGTTGGTATCCCTGCTCCGAAAGTTCGGGACCGATTGTGCAATGTGCTACGCGGCTGACACGGTCGATGGCGGGCCGATGATAAGATGCCGTATGTTCGCGCCCGGTCTGGGAGTGCCTGAGGACCCAGCAACGGGAAGCGCGGCTGGAGCGCTCGGATCGTACTTGGTGTGGCACAATGTCATGCGCCCACACGATGGGGTAGCAGCGATTGTCGTCGAGCAAGGGCAAGAAATAGGACGGCCGAGCAAGATCGATGTCGAGGTGGTGGTCGGGAATGGAGGGGAGATCACGGAGGTGCGGGTGGGAGGCAAAGCGGTGACGGTAATCACTGGAGAGGTGACGCTATAACTACCGCAGCAGTAACAGTTGCCCTAGGTGAACGAACCTACCAGATACTCCTGGGTGCGGATTCCCTGGACAATATCGCGAGCATAGTCGAGGAGCGTTGTCCGGCTCATCGCTACGCACTCATCACTGACTCCAACGTGGCTGAGATCTACGGTCGTTCGGTACAGGCGAGTCTTGGGGGAAAAGACCGGTGTGGACTATTTCAGTTTCCTGCCGGTGAAGAAAGCAAGACCCGGGAGACGTGGCGTGACCTCACTGATGGGATGCTGGATGCAGGGTACGGTCGCGATGCTGCCGTGGTCGCGCTGGGCGGCGGAGTGGTCGGGGACGTAGCAGGTTTCGTGGCGGCGACATACCTACGCGGAGTTCCGTACATCCAAGTGCCGACCTCACTGTTGGCCATGATCGACAGCTCCGTAGGGGGCAAGACAGGAGTCGACAGCAGTCACGGCAAGAACCTGATCGGCGCATTCCACCAGCCCGCCGTGGTGGTGGCAGACATGGCCACGATTGAGAGCCTTCCTGCAGTTCACGTTTCAGCAGGCTTGGCGGAGGCTGTGAAGCACGCCGTCATCGCCGACCCTGAGTACCTCGCCCGCCTGGTGAGCGATGCGAATGCGATTCTGGAACGCAACCGGGGGGCTCTGCTGCGGACAGTCAAGCGAAGCGTCGAAATCAAGGCGGAGGTAGTGAGTCAAGACGAGTGCGAAAGAGGAAAGAGGGCAATACTGAATTTCGGGCACACGATTGGTCATGTTATTGAAACCGCTACCGAGTTCAGAATGCTCCACGGTGAGGCAGTGGCACTTGGGATGATTGCTGAAGCAGACCTGGGAGTGTGGCTGGGGATTACCTCGCCCGACGTTCCAAGGGTCGTGCTCGAAGGACTTCAGCGCTTGGGACTCCCGACTCAAATGCAGGTTGGAAGAGACGGGCTGAAGCTGCGTGCATTGATGAAACTGGATAAGAAAGGCCGTGAAGGGGCTGTCAGGTTTGCACTTCCGCGAGACGTGGGTGATATGGCGCGGGCAGAAGACGGTGGGTGGACCCATACGGTCCCAGAACCGGTCATAGAGCGGGTCTTGCGTCGTTTCGTATAAGCCTAAGTCCCCCAACGACTTGCCAGAATTGCCAACACGGCGAGGCGCTAATAAGTACTTTTAATACAACGACTTACAGCGATATTCCACATCGCGTTGCCCCCATGTTGATTCCTGTCGCGTGGACAAAATCTGGAACTGATAGCCGATTAATCATTTGTGATGTTGAAAACTCCATTTTTCTTGACTGCGTCTTTGCCACTCCCTATATTCGCCCCGCGCGGTCGGCCATTTTGGCGGGCTTTCCTTGGCCCGCCCCCTCTCTCAAGTGGCCGGAATTCTCTAGCCTAGGGTACTTAGGAGCCCGTATGACGCAGCTCCGTTCGAGCAAATCAAAAGCGTTCTTCTACGCAGGGTCCTCAACCGCCTTTGATCAGTATCTCCAAGACATCCAAAAACTCCCGCTCATCAAAGATCCCGAAGAGGAACGCCGCCTGGCCCGGCGTGCCCGAAAGGGAGATCAAAAGGCGGCGGAGCAACTGGTCACGGCGAACCTGCGCTTTGTGATCTCGTACGTCAAGAAATACCAGGGACACGGACTGGATCTATCTGAGCTGGTGGCGATCGGCAACGAGGGGTTGCTCAAGGCGGTAAAGAAGTTCGATCCTGACCAGGGAGTGAAATTCATCTCCTACGCCGTCTGGTGGGTACGCCAGGCCGTGCTAAAAGCCCTCGCAGAGCAGACCCGCAGCGTAAGAATCCCGCTGAACCAGAACAGCCAGCTCATTCGGATGTCGCGCACGGAGACTTTCCTCTCCCAGGAGTTGGGACGCGAGCCTACGGATGGAGAGATCGCCAAAGCGCTGGACGACTCTGTTGCGAACGTGCGCAACGCCAGGCGAATGACGGCTGCCGAAGTCTCCCTCGATGCTCCGATCGATCGTACTGACAAGGACGCTGCGACCCTGGGCGAGAGGTTCGCAGGCCAAGAGGGCACGGAAATCGAGGATCGCACCGATGGGAACCTCATGCGCGAGTTCATCGACCGGACCTTTGAGAAATACCTCACGCCACGCGAACGCAAGATCCTCTATCTCTACTACGGCCTGGAGGAAGGTTCCGAGGGCATGACGCTAGAGAAGATTGGCGCCCTGATGGGGGTTACTCGGGAGCGTATCCGTCAGATCCGCGAGCGAGCGTTCGAGAAGCTGCGAGAGAGCCCCGACGGGGTCGCCCTCTTGGGATTCTGGAGGGCAGCTTAAACTGGGGCGGTCAGGGGCGGCACAAAACGGCAGTAGGCGGGAAGGGGCCCAAGCAAGAGGCCCCTTTTCTTATTGGACCCATTGGCCCCGTCTCTCTATTACAGCCCCTTACCGCCACCCCTGACCAGGCCTTTTCCGTCGCTTACCGTCCCTTACCTACTCATCCCACCTTATCTTCTAGAATGCTCCCCATCCAGGCCATGGAAGCTCTCCGCTCCACTGTGGGTACAGAGTGGGTCCGCAGTGCCCGGGCTGAACTGGACACTTATGCCAGCGACGGATTGCCCACGCACTATTCACGCCCCGGTTCCGTCGTCATTCCCGGCTGTAGCGGCGAAATCTCCCGAGTGCTACGCATCTTGGCCCACTTCGATATTCCCTTCGTGGCACGTGGAGCTGGAACCGGATTGTCGGGGGGAGCGCTCGCTTCCGAGGATGCAGTCTTGATCGTTCTCACTCGGTTGAACCGAATCCTGGAACTGGATCCGGAGAACCGTCGGGCCGTGGTCGAGCCGGGCGTCGTGAACGTCGCTCTCTCGACGGCGGCTGAACCCTTCGGACTTCATTATGCGCCCGACCCATCTAGCCAAACGTCCTGCACCATCGGTGGCAACGTTGCTGAGAACGCCGGCGGACCCCACTGTCTGAAGTACGGGGTCACGTCAAACCACATTCTGGAACTCGAGGTTGTTCTTCCGGACGGAGAGATCGTCACCCTAGGATCACCTGGTGGTGAGGCTTGGGGGCCGGACCTCGTCGGGCTGTTCGTAGGCAGCGAGGGCATGTTCGGCGTAGCTACACGAATAACAGTCAGACTAACGCCACTTCCGAAGGCATTACATACAGTCCTAGCCGATTTCGATTCTCTCAGAGCGGCCGGTGAAGCAGTCACATCGATCATCGCATCCGGGATAATCCCAGCGGCTCTGGAGATGATGGACCGTAACTGTGTCACAATCGTAGAAGCTTCGATGTACCGCGCAGGATACCCTACCGACGCGGCCGCCGTTCTCTTAGTTGAACTAGACGGAACGGATGACGATGCCGTGGCAGCCGAGGGCCGGCATGTAGAAGAATTGCTGCAATCCGCGGGTGCTCGCACCGTTCGGGTCGCGCACGACCCCAAGCAACGTGAGATGCTATGGCAGGGGCGCAAGAAAGCTTTCGGTGCTCTGGGACGACTGAGCCCGGACCTCATGGTTCAGGATGCTGTCGTTCCGCGATCAGCACTGCCTGATGTACTTGAGCAAATCGATGAGATCGGCAAACTCCACAACCTGTCAATCTGCAACGTGTTTCACGCTGGTGACGGCAACCTCCATCCCAATATCTCGTTCGATCAAGCGAATCACGACGTTGTGGAGCGCGTGAGTCAAGCGTCCGAAGCGATAATGCAAGTCTGCATTGAAGCTGGCGGTACGATCACTGGTGAGCACGGTGTCGGTATCGACAAGCTACGTTACATGTCCCTCGTATTCGATCCACATACACTCGCTGTGATGCACTCGGTAAGGCAAGCCTTCGATCCACGAGGTCTGGCAAACCCGGGCAAGGTACTTCCGAATCATGCGAACCGAGCAACGATCCAGCGGGAAGCTGTATGATTGCAGACAAGATCCGCTCGCTCATCGGCGAACAAGGCGTTGTCGGAGTTGACGCCCGTGGTGCAACTCGTGTGGCACCCGCGACCGATGAAGAGTGCATGCTTATACTCCGGACTGCGTCGTCCGAGAAATGGCACGTCCGGATTGAGGGAACCGGCAACTGGATACAGCCGGACGCTCCGGCGGAGATTGCGATCACTACAAGTAGGATGACGGGAGTGACTGATCTGAATCCGCCCGACCTAGTAGCATCGGTCCGATCTGGAACCAACTGGGAGGAGGTACGTACAGCACTCGCCAACGAAGGTACGTGGATCACTTTGGACCCCCCGGGAAGTACTAGGTCGGTGGGCTCGATAGTCGCATGTGCCACAGCCGGGCCGCTGCGGACCGGATTCGGCACCGTACGAGATCAATTGTTGGGATTGACTCTCATTACTGCTGACGGCCGCCAGGTAAAGGCTGGCGGCAAGGTGGTAAAAAACGTCGCAGGCTACGATCTCACAAAGCTAGTTGCAGGAAGTTATGGTGCGTTTGGAATCATAACATCGGTCAATATTCGTCTGCATGCAGTCCCGCGAGCGGACGTGACCCTGATCGCCCACGGTCATCGCGATTCACTGCTTGGCGGCGCTCGCCAAATCCTCGAGGCCGGCATAACGCCCGCCGCGCTCGAACTGGTTTCACCTGCCGCTGCAGGACACGACACCTGGTTACTGGCCATGAGATTAATAGGATCGGACGAGGCAGTCAGGGCGGAGCAGATCGCGATAGCGGCAGTAGCCCCGCAGCTCCTTCTCATTCCTCTTGAGGCGAGGGATGGAGCCAATCTCTGGAACACGATTCTCGCCGGTGTCACCGAGGCACCAACGACCCTGAGGATAGGTGCCCTCAGTACCTCCCTGACCGATGTGCTGGATATGGTGGCTCATCACCTGGACGAGAACTGTGACGATTGGATCACCGCGAACGTTCTCTCCGGTGTCGTACGCTGGAGCGGTTCCGCCACGACCGAGCGGTTGCGCCTACTTCGCGGTACGGCCGCCCAACGCGAAATGCCGGTCACTCTCGAGCGGTCACCGTGGTCAGTACGCTCGGAGATGGGACACTTTGGAGCATATCGCGACGGGATCGGACGCGTGATCCATTTGCTGCGACGGAGCTTCGATGCGCAGCGAACGTTGGTTGTTCCGCTGGGTGAGGATTCGTGACCGCAAAGGGGTTACGGGGTCTAGATCCGTGCGTGCATTGTGGGTTCTGTTTGCAGGGTTGCCCCACGTACCGCGTAACAAGTGACGAAGCGGACAGCCCCCGTGGCCGAATCGTGCTGATGCGAGGTATGGCGCGGGGTAATCTCTCTGCCAACGAGCCTACGCTGGCATACCATCTGGATCGTTGCCTGGGATGCCTCGCTTGCGAGACGAGTTGCCCGTCCGGGGTAGACTACGGTAGTGCACTGGAGAATGTTCGCGCTTTACTGACTCGGGTGCGGCCCATACCTCGCGTGGCACGTGCCGTCAACACGGTTATGGCCAAGCGCCGGCTACGCCGGCCGTTGCTTTGGGCGGCACGGTTGTCGCGCCCGGCAGCGCCAGTCTTGGCCGGCAAGTCACGCCTCGGGTTCATGATGGGGATGTTAGGGGCAACGCGGGGTCTAGCGCAGCAGCAAAATCATCGCACTGTCACACCGACGGCACGTGTCTCGTCTGTCGGCTCCACCGCTTTGCTCACCGGATGCCTAATGGAGGGCCTGTTCTCACACGTGAACACCGCTACGGCCCGGACTCTAGCAGTCAACGGTTATCGCTCGGTGGAGGTCTCCGGGCAGGCGTGTTGTGGCGCGTTGCATGCTCACACCGGTCAGCATGACCGAGCTCTCCAACTCGCGCGACAGAATGTGAGGGCATTCGCATCGGTTCCAGAAGCCACGATTGCCGTGAACAGCGCCGGATGCGGTGCCACGCTCAAGAACTACGGTCACATCCTCGCCGGCGATCCACTGGAACAGGAGGCAATCTCCTTCACAAACCGCGTACGCGACGTTTCGGAGATGCTGGCTGACTGTGGTCCCGTGCAGGGCAAGCCAGTTCCGCTGCGGATTGCATACGATCCACCGTGCCACCTGCTACATGCACAGGGGATTCATGACCCGCCGATCCAGGTTATCGACTCAATACCAAGCGCGGAACGTATCCCACACGCTGATGCTGCCATGTGTTGCGGGAGCGCAGGAAGCTACTCTTTGACCGAGTCGGGGTTGTCTCGCGCCGTGTTGGCGAACAAGGTCGCCGCACTGCTGGCAGTGCGACCCGATGTCGTAGCCACCGGTAATCCTGGATGCATTATGCAGCTCGGAGCGGGTCTGAGATCCGAGGGATCGCGGGTTCCTGTTGTGCACCCGGTCGAAATCCTCGACCGGTCTTACGCGTTGGCTGGTTTCTATGCACGCTGAGTCGGGGCCAACTGGAACGGGTGACGCCGGAGTGTTCCTCCACAAGTCGAGGCCGGACGCTCTGGTAGAGGCCACTGCAGTGCTACACGGAGCAGCGGTGACCCGAGCGGATGTCTCTGCAATCGAGGTGAGCGGTCCGGGCGCACTGCAGTGCATGCAGGGACTCGTAACGATCGACTTGGAAGCTCACGGTCACGCGCCGTTCCAGTACGGAGCACTGCTCACCACAAAAGGTATGATCGTGAGCGACATGTGGGTCACTGTGCACGGGACTTCCCTCATGTTGTATCCAGATTGCTCAGGCACAGAAGGGCTTGTCCCGGTCCTGCATCGCTCGCTTCCACCCAGACTCGCGAAGATCGCTGACCGGTCTGACGCGCGCGGGATTCTTCGTCTGGTCGGGCCCAATGCGTGCGCGTTCGCTGAAGAGGCCGGATTCACTGTACCACCCGAAGGCAATGCGGTCACGGGAGCTGAACAGCCAGTTGCCCGGCCCCGCGGCGGCGCACCATTCTCGCTTCAGATTGACTGCCCGAACGCAGATGTTGATACGGTCCTCACCGCTTTGGCAGCAGCAGGGGTATCCGTCCTGTCTCGAGATATTCTGGAATTGTCACGCATTCTCGGTGGTTGGCCCAGCCTCGGAGCCGAGATAGATGATAAGACGCTACCGCAAGAAGTCCGTTATGACGACTTCGGCGGCATCTCCTACACCAAGGGATGCTACTTGGGGCAGGAGACTGTCGCGCGGCTTCACTATCGGGGCCACACCAACAAGCGCATGTTGGGGCTACGACTCGAGAACATCCCGGACGCGACCGACCGGACCCTCAAGCGTGAGGACCGTACGGTTGGTCGCCTCACGAGCGCAGCGTGGTTGGGTCCCAAGCACGGGTACCTGGGCCTCGGAATGATCCGCCGGGAAGTCGGACCGGGCGAGATTGTGACTTCCGGAGGCGTTCCGATGGAAACAGCGAACCTCCCTTTCGAGATCCACCAGTGACAAGATGGAGAGTTATCGGACCCGGTGTCGTGATCACCGCGGCGTTCATCGGACCGGGAACCGTGACGACCGCGACGCTCGCCGGGGCACAGTATGGTGTGGTTCTACTCTGGACCCTCGTGTTCGCCACCCTTGCGACGATTGTACTACAGGAGATGAGCGCGCGCCTCGGGCTCGCGACAGGGGCAGGCTTGGGATGGGTGCTGCGGACTGTAGGTAGTCGTCCGTGGATCGGTCTCTGTCTAGCCGGCCTGGCGGCTGTAGCGGTAATCGGCGGCGCGGCAGCATACGAGGCCGGGAACCTGACCGGTGCTGGACTCGGCCTGGAATCCATCACTGGGGTCTCCCTCAGAACGTGGGTTGCATTGGGCACCGTGTTGGCTGGTCTCCTGTTGTGGACGGGGCAGTATGCGTTGGTGGAGCGCCTGCTAGCCGGATGCGTAGCTGTAATGGGTATCGTCTTCATAGCGACGGCGCTGCTGGTTGCACCGAGCGTGGGGAAGATCCTCTCCGGATCGTTCGTTCCGCGACTGCCGACTGAATCGGAACTAACTGCGCTTGCCCTAATCGGCACCACCATCGTTCCCTACAACTTGTTCTTGCACGCTGCCGTGGTACGTGAGAGATGGTCAAGCATCGAAGACCTGTCCGCTGTCCGCTGGGATCTCACACTGGCGATTGGCCTCGGGGGTATCGTCTCCTGTGCGGTAGTCGTTACTGCATCATCTGCCCTGGACGGTGCAGTGGTTCGATCGGCAAGCCACATGGCAGCGCAGCTCGAACCTCTCATGGGGCCTTGGGCAGGAAGGGCTTTCGCGCTTGGCTATTCGGCGGCCGGTATCTCGTCCGCCGTCACCGCCCCCTTGGCGGCAGCGTACGTCCTCCTGGATACGATGGGTCTCGAGCGAAACGTGCGAACACCTGCGGCTCGTGCCGTTTGGATTGGCTGCATCCTCATCGGATCCATCACCGCACTGGCAGGTACCCGTCCGGTGTTGTTGATCTTCGTTGCGCAGATAGTGAACGGACTGATTCTGCCGATTGTCGCACTTGTGCTGCTGATCGCCATGAACGACCGAAAGCGTCTGGGTGATCACGTGAACGGCTGGCGAGGCAACCTCATCGGCGGTGCGGTAGTGTTGCTCTGTGTTGTGTTGGGTGTCCGTTCGATTATCCTCGCA
>JARRLJ010000005.1:0-22499 GCA_037387025.1 Gemmatimonadales bacterium | reverse complement strand
CGATCCTACGGCCTGACGACGCAGGCCGCTTCGACTACTCCCAGGTAACGGTCGACGACGTGGTCATCATCCCCGCTTTCGGTGTGTCGATCCAGGATTTTCAATATCTTCGCGATCTGGGGTGTGTCCTCGTTGACACGACGTGCGGCTCAGTCCTGAATGTGTGGAAACGGGTGGAGCAGTACGCACGTGAAGGTTTCACGGCTCTCGTACACGGGAAATACTTCCACGAGGAGACCAAAGCGACGGCGAGTCAGGTCAAGAAGTACGCCGATGGGAAGTACCTGATTGTGCGAAACATGGAGCAGACGGAAGAAATCTGTCGCGTCATAGAAGAGGGCAGCGGTGTCGAGGAACTCGCGGTCAAATTCAGAGAGAAGGCTTCCGAGGGCTTCGATTTCGTTCGTGATCTGGAACGAATAGGCATCGCCAATCAGACCACAATGCTGGCGTCCGAATCGTTGGCTATTGCAGATCGGGTTGGACAGGCCATGATAAGGCGGTACGGCGAAGCGACAGTGGAAGGACATTTTCGCTCCTTCGATACGATTTGTTCCGCAACACAAGAACGGCAAGACGCGGTCCTCGAGCTCGTTGAGGAACCGCTTGACATGATGATTGTGATAGGCGGTTACAATTCTAGCAACACCAATCACTTGGCCAAGATCTGTTCTCGGAAACGACGGACGTACCATATTGCTGATGCGTCATGCATCGACAGTGACAGTGGTGCAATTCGGTTCAAGCCAGTGGGTGAGGATGATGAGAGGTCTGACTTGGGATGGCTGAACGAATCGGTGCACTTGATCGGTATCACGGCAGGCGCTTCCACTCCTAACAATAAGATTGGCGAAGCAATCGAGCGTATTGTTCACCTCAGGGGTTTGGAGCTTCCTTTGTAGACAGTCGCCTTTAGCCCCAGTCTTTCGATCCAGGAGCTGTTCGCCGGAGTTCTTTGAGCAGCGAGTAGGGGGACCGAGGGGCAGGGCGAGTGGGTTGTGGTGGAATTTTGCATAGCCTGAGCGGACGCACTTCCTGTGCGATTACGTTTATGGTCCCATCATCCTTTGCGATCCTACCTGCAATCCAGAGGAATGGTTCACGGCGGATCACTATACGATCGCGGTCGTATACATCCGGTCTTACGATAGCGTTGATCATTCCTGCCTGGTCTTCGAGGAGTATGAAAGTAAAGCCCTTCGCCGTACCCGGCCTTTGTCTAGCGACTACCAGGCCTGCCACCTGAATCTCCGTGTCGTGCTCTAATCGGTCGAGCTGGTCACTGCGCTCAATGCCGGGCGGCAGCGAGTCTGCGAGTAGAGTGAAGGGGTGAGCACCTGGAGCAAAGCCCAACACTTGATACTCGGCTACCAACCGCTGTTCCGCGGGCACATCGGCGAACCGGCGGTCTTCGTAGGGATGGTTGAGCGGTAACTCGAGCTGCCGGCGTGCACGGTTGCGACTTGTTCGATCAGTCTTTGGAGGTAGCCAGAGCCCAACCTGCCATAGCAACTCACGCCGTGTTAGTCCGAACGAGTCACAGCCGCCAACCCAGACTAGATTTTCGATGGCATCCCGTGACAGCCGTGGAGGTGCCCGTCGCACGATGTCAGCAAGGCTAACGTAGGGTCCATTGCGTTCACGCTCTGCCACCACTGCTTCCGCAACAT
Organism: Gemmatimonadales bacterium; assembly: GCA_037387025.1. Classification (GTDB taxonomy): domain Bacteria; phylum Gemmatimonadota; class Gemmatimonadetes; order Gemmatimonadales; family GWC2-71-9. The sequence continues at coordinate 20,829 of JARRLJ010000005.1, read as the reverse complement.
CCAATCCCCACTCGCGCAAGAAACCCAAGCCGACACGGACTGCATCTTCCTCAACTGAACAATCCACATCACTGCGATTGACGTCAGGCAGCTTGACTTCGACATTGTGCCGAGCAGCGTCTCTTCCAAGTGTGTCAAGTGAGTAGAAGCCCATTGGCTGGTTATTGAACAGGGCAGTGTAGTACTCGATAGGATAGTAGTGCCGTAACCATGCTGACTGATAAGCCAGCAAACCAAATGCTGCAGCATGTGACTTTGGAAAGCCAAATTCGGAAAATGCCACCACCTGGTCAAAGACTCGCTGCGCGATTGTCTCTCTCACACCGAGTCGTGCTGCTCCATTGCGAAATTGCTCCCAAAAGCCCTGCATCAATTCTCGTGAACGACGTCTACTCATGGCACGACGCAGCGCTTCTGCCTGCCCGGCGCTAAAGCCTGCCAACGCCTGGCAAACCTGTAGCACTTGATCCTGATAGATGATTACGCCCAGCGTCTCGGCTAGAGCCTCCCTGAGTAAAGGGTGATCCACTGGTGGATCGTAGTTGCGATTGCGCGACAGTGCCGCCCTCTGTTGCTCACGCCGGCGCACGAACGGATTTACGGCGCCTCCTACAATCGGGCCAGGTCGTACGATGGCAACCTCAACGGCAAGGTCATCGAGATTGCGCGGGCGTGTGCGTCGGATCATCTGTATCTGTGCACGACTCTCGATTTGGAAGGTACCGACCGTATCCCCAGAACATATTTGGTCATACACCGTGTCATCGTGGAAATCTATTCGGCTCAGATCCGGTGGCTCGTTGTTGCGCTGTGCTATCAACTCGACACACTCCTCAACAAGTGAGAGCATGCCGAGGGCTAGGAAGTCGATTTTGATGAAACGAGCGTCATCACAGGAATCCTTATCCCATTGACAGATTACTCGATCTGGCATTGCGGCCCGTTCGAGTGGCACTATCTCGACAAGCGGTCGACTGGAGATGATCATGCCGCCGACATGCTGTGAGATATGACGAGGAAGGCCCGCTATCTCCTCAGCTAGATTGCACAACTCTCGCCATAAAGGCGCATCTGCTTTATCGGCAAACGTTGGCAATCTGTTGAGTTCGTCACGTAATCCTGTAGCAGTCTGATGTCCTGCAAGACGAGCAATCTGTTCGAGTTCTCCTTGAGGTAAGTCGAGCGCCCTGCCTAGCTCACGCACTGCTGACCGTAGGTGGTAGGTGGGAAACGAACATACAAGTCCCACATGCTCGGAACCGTAGCGTTGGTAAACGCGCCGAATCAGTTCTTCGCGAATTTCGCGTGGAAAGTCGAGGTCGATATCTGGAATTGATGCCAAGGACTCGTTGAGGAAACGTCCCAGAAACAGGCGATTTGCAACAGGATCGATATGGGATAGTCCGAGAAAGTAGCAGACAATCGAGGAGACGGATGATCCACGACCACGTCCTGGAAGGAGATTGCTCGTGATGCGTCGAGAGCCTTCGCGTACGTCGAGCGCAACTTCGCGCGCAAGTTCCAATAGGTCGCGGTACACCAAAAAGAACCCGCCTAGGCCATGTCGTTCGATCAAAGCGAGTTCCTTCTCTAAGCGTGCTTCAGCGTCCGCGCGGTACCGCGAACCGGGTGGATAGAGTTCGTCTAGCTTTGTGTGGGAAAGTTCGGCGAGAGCCCTCGGAGCGGTTGTCTGTCGGGAGCCACGGAAGTCAGGAAACGTATATCCTAGGTCCTTTGTGAGGTCGAATGATGCACAGCGTTCTGCGATAGCAACGGTATTAGCAAGAGCATCAGGCCGATCTGCAAAGAGTTTTGCGACTTCCCCTGGCGGACGGAGGTAAAATTGGTTATTCGCACGGCGCATATCGTGGGATGCGTCCAGGGTAGTACGGTGCCGGATTGCTACTAAGGCATCATGTAACCGATGTCGCTCCTGGCGGTGGTAATGCACGTTACCTGTAGCAACCACTTGCAGTCCTGTTACCTGGGCCATGTCGCAGAATGCACTGGAGAGCGCCCTGTCGCCACGGACTCGGTTGCGTTGCAGCTCCAGAAAGAAGTGATCGCGGCCGAATAGTGCACAACAATGCTCAGCAAGGCGGCGTGCCGCATTTAGGCCTTCATTGCGGAATACGGTGGCGAGGAGACCCCTGCGACAGCCAGAGAGGATTATGATGCCTCCGTGCAATCGTTCTAATGAGGCAAAATCCAACTTTGGACTGTGGCGATCTTCCTGCTTCAAGTGTGATTCTGTTATCAAGCGGCATAAGTTGGCGTAGCCATCGGGGGTCTCCGCTAACAACGTGACATGTGAACCGTCAAGTAATGTCATTTCAGCGCCGGTAATAGCTTGAATCCCCATCTGTTTGGCGGCCTGCGCAAAGGCCATTGATCCATACAATCCGTTGTGGTCAGTCAGTGCTAGAGAGTGGTAGCCCAGAGAATGTGCCTGAAGTAGCAGCTGCTCGGGTAGAGAAGCGCCGTCCAGAAAGGAGAATGCTGAATGACAGTGCAGTTCGACGTACATAATGCCGTGGTGTAAATGACGGAGATCAATGACCGATGTCGATTTCCCTCGTTCTCGTCAAGCCATTTGTATGAACCAATTGCCCGTAAGTAGATCTTCGTACAGCACGACGTGACGCCCCCCTTCCAATACAACCTCTACATACCTTCGCGATATTGGTTCACGCCACCACTCGTCATCAACACGCCAGGTCTCTATGACAGCTTCTACCGATGTGCACCTTTCATATTGCTCTTCCTTGTCTCGCTCATCTTCACTCACTGGTGTGCGCAGTTGGACAGCGGGTGAATGGAGGGGAGCGTCAGTAACCATCACTGGATAGCCGCGACTGTCCAATGTCACGTTTACGGATCGTGGAAGATTGAGAGGCTGTAGCTGATTATGGTTCATAGTCAATAAGTGCGTACCGACGTTCGGGAATCCGTGACCGTGGTTGAATCTCTACTATGTGGTAGAGACCTGTGTGTTGAAATCTTGTCCGTATCTCGTGTACGGCTGTTCGGAGCGCTTGTTGCTGCCCAGCACGTGCGGCGCTGGTTGCATCTCTAGCAAAGAGTTGTAACTCGTTAGTGCCACGTGCAAAAGCCGTAAACTCCAACGCAAGAGACTCGACAGCTCCTGTGGGTGGTGCTTGTTCAATACGTGATTTACATAATGCGGCGATGTGATGGCGGTCGGCTGTGGGGTCCTTGAGCGTGATGCGACTATTCCATGAAGTTCCGGCCTCGAGTTGTGCCCGGACTGTCATTTCGAGCACTCGCCACCCAATACGTCGCCGATGGCGCAAGGCACGCTCAATCAGTCTTTCGAGGGCGTGTGTTAGCATAGCACGGTCGGCGACGGGATTGGGGAAATGGAACTCCACAACTATAGGGTCGGGCTTTTCCATTGCTGTTACTGGATCGATGCCCTCGCCAGCTGCCAAGGCCCACATGCGACGTCCTTCTTTGCCGAACTGCGAAACGACGGCAACCTCAGGTAATCGGCGCAGGTCGCTGAGTGTCTTGATACCGAGCTGCCACAGTCGTTTGTGGGTGTCCGGATCTACCTGCAGTACTGCAATGGGCTGCGATGCGAGGAACTCAATCCTAGTGTTGTCGGCTACAATCACGGCCTTATTGAGTTTGGCTCGAGTCGCTGCTACCCAAGCAGCAAATTTGCCACGGGCCCAGCCAAGGCGAGCTGAAAATAAGCGTTCCATCCCTGGTTTTGCGTATTCCGCTATTGCTCTCTTGATGACATCTATATGTTCCCTTGGTGATCCGTAGAGTCCTTCGAGTCCGTCCACTCCGACGAATGCGCGTCCGAGTTTGGCCGGTTCGACTACCGGGCTCACGTTCCCCAGCGCCAAGAGCAAGCTCGAGAATCGCGCGTCATAGTAAACTGGATCCGGTTCCCACAACGTGAGGGAAGGACACAGTCCAATTGCTTGGCTCACTGTCATCGTAGGCTTGACACCTGCGTGTCGGGCGCTGGGAGAGACTTGCCAGATTCGCGGCAGATCCTGTGGTGCCAATAAGGCGATAGGATGTGGTGTGGCGTTGGGTCGGCGTTGTTCCTCACAACGCAGCGCGAAATTGGGAATCCAGACGCAAAGAGCCAGCTCACTCCGAAGCTGTCGCTTGCGAGCTCTCTGAGGTCGGTCTGTATGGTAACGTGTGTCACCATTTGTTCTCTGCTCATGTATCCTACTCTGCCACCGTGCTATTCCGCTCATAACAAACTCAGCTGCGTACCGTGTTTTATCCGCCGTTGCTTTCTGATCTGGAATGGATCTTCTGCGCTTATTCCATATTTGCGCGCCGCTCGTTGGAAGCGACGGAGGACTGCAGTCACATAGTCTGGAGGTGCATCCCAATTCTTCTGATAAGCAGCACGATAACGAGGGATCAGATCAGGAAAGTGATCTTTGACGATTGGGAAATATCCGTCACGAACCGTAGAGTAGTTGCGCAACACCGAGGGATGAACGAAGGCAGCACCAGCCTTCATTGCTGCGCCCACGAGTGAGTGGATCTGAAAAGTCGAGTCTGTTATGCCAGGGAGAACTGGTGCCGCGTTGATACCGGCGGTGATTCCTGCATTTCGCAATTTCCGGAGTGCGCTGAGCCTCTTATGTGGCATCGGTGAGCGGGCCTCGAACACTTTAACAATCCTGGCATCTGCACTGATGAGGGAGATGTACACTACGATCTGGTTTCTGCTTTGAAGCTCCTGTAATAGCTGAATGTCACGACATATGAGAGCACTCTTTGTAATGATGCTTATGAAAAGCCCTCGAGTAGTGAGGAGTCGCTCGAGTATGGAACGAGTGATTCGGAAACGTCGCTCAGCGGGCTGGTAGGGATCCGTTGCTGTCCCGATTACGACGGGATAGGCAGTGCCGGTGGAGGTCCGTGAGTTGATTTTAGCGAGATCTCGCTGGAGTGCCGCCAACACAGTGTGGCGTTGTTTGACAAAGATGTAACGTTCGAAGATTTCCCAATTGTCCGATGCCTGAAACCGCGAGAGCGCTTCTGTAGATATTCGACCTGCACTATGCGCCCGTTCCATAACGTACCGATGTGCATAGCGGGCATAACAGTAGGTGCATCCGAATTCACATCCCACATAGGGATTGATGGACCAGAACCCCATGCCGGTGCTTTCAGGTGAGTTGATGATCGATCTGACACCGAGCTCGATGAACTTTGTGCCTCGGAGGCGCTGGTCGAGAACTGGAAGTTTACCCGTCTCCGATGGGCGTTGTTCACCCCCCATCCAAGTATCCACCCGCTTATTTGGGTGGAGGTGGGTAATGGTACTGGGCTTGTCTCTCACCCACACCTCCCCCAACCGCAGGCTGGACAGTAGAAGCACCCGGAAGCCGGAAAAACGCTTCCACCACATTCAGGGCACCATGCTGCCAATCTGGAAGGAGGTTGGTCGACCTCCTTCTTGAGAAGTGAAGGTGAGGGCGCCATAATTTTTTTGGACACCGCGTTCGCTTGATTTCAAACGATTTACGCGGTAAGATTTGCGGCGACGCAACTTGTGAATTTCCTTGGTTGACGGAGTCTGTCATCCGAGTCCCAGCTGCCCCCATTTGTAAACGAGCCTGCTCATGACAAGTGGTTTGCCACCTTCCAAGGGACATTCGTCCCTGATGGCCCACCCAGCCGTGCGTCTGACGACGGTTCTCGTTCTGTTGTTCATTTTTTTGGTTGCTGTAAACGGTTTGGGAGATGGGTTCAAATCGCTCGGCCGCGGCTTCGTCGAGTCGTTCTTCGCCGCCACTGAAAATCCGTTCGTCGGCCTGATGATCGGTATTCTTGCGACTACGCTCGTGCAGAGTTCCTCAGTTACCACGACGATGATCGTCGGATTCGTCGCATCTGGGACGCTTCCCGTAACACACGCGGTACCCATGGTTATGGGTGCCAACATCGGCACGACCGTTACAAACACCATCGTTTCCCTGGCGCACATCGGGCGGCCTGAAGAATTCCGTCGTGCTTTCTCAGTAGCGACATGCCACGATTTCTTCAATTACTTATCTGTCGCCGTGCTGTTGCCACTGGAGTTGTTGACGGGATTTCTAGAAAGGACGGCTACGGAACTCTCGACGTTGCTGACCGGAATAGGCGGGGCAGACTATGACAGTCCGATCAAGGGGCTCCTAAAAGCGGCGCTCACCCCCGTCAAGGCGCTCCTTGCAGCACTCTTCGAGTCGCAGCGGTTGCAGGCAATCACTCTGATTGTGTTGAGTGCGGTTGCCATCTTTGTCGCTCTCATGCTGCTGGTCAGGGTGATGCGAGCCGCAATGGAGACGCGAGTGGAGTCCCTCGTTTCAAGTGCGCTCGACCGTAATGCCATGCTGTCCATGCTGGTTGGAATCCTGGTCACTGTGATGGTGCAGTCGAGTTCGATCACCACCTCCCTCCTCGTCCCCTTAGCTGGTGCGGGACTGCTCAGTCTCAGCCGAGCCTTTCCGATCACAATTGGGGCCAATATTGGGACGACCGTGACAGCCCTATTGGCCGCCTTGGCCGCAACGGGCGATAACGCGCCCGCGGCACTAACCATTGCCTTGGTTCATTTGTTGTTCAACGTCAGTGGCACGATTCTCATCTATCCAGTCAAGCGGATTCGGAATGTCCCGCTGATTGCAGCGCGTATGTTGGCCCACCTAGCCGTACGTTCTCGCAAATGGGCTCTTGTATACGTGTTTGTACTGTTCTTCATGCTGCCAGGACTTATAGCGATACTTAACGCGTTGCTCAACAAGTAGCACTTTTGGGGGCACTCATGCTTCGTCAGCTGATCAGCATCTTTCGATCTCATGAGCCGTTGAGCGAAATGGGTGATAACTTCGCACGGATGTTGAAGATCACCTACGAGACCACGCTCAAGGCTGGAGACATCTACTTCGGTGAGGAATTCACCCCAGAGGACCGAACGTGGGTGTACAAGCAGGACGTGAAGGTCAACAAGCTGGAACGGAAGATTCGGAAACAGGTGATCGCCCATCTATCGATAGCGGTTCATGCTGCTGACCTTCCGTACTGCTTGCTCCTCATGAGCTTGGTCAAGGACGTGGAACGCATCGGCGACTACGCAAAGAACCTGTCTGAAGTGCCCGACTTCCACGCGGGTCCATTACCTGACGATGAGATAGTCCAGGAACTCAGGGAGGTGAGGGCCGGAGTAGAGACCGCGTTTCAGGCGACAGCAGTAGTCTTCGAGCGATCTGATACCGAGCGGGCTGTGGAATTGATACGAGAGGGCCAGGATCTGGCGCACCGCTGCGACAAGCTCGTTGAGACGATTGCCCGTAGTGGGCACAATGCGAGCACGACGACAGCGGTGGTACTGGGAACCCGGTTCTACAAGAGAATCGGTGGACACGTCCTCAATGTGCTGTCCAGCGTGGTGATGCCATTGCATAAGCTGGATTACTATGACGAGAAATCCTTGCCGGTGGAAGGTGATGACTGATCGCTGCCTACTGCAACGGTCCCGTCGCCAAAGATAGCGGCAGCAAGCTCGAATCCTGGTGCAGTCTTATCACAATGAGGTTGCTCGTCCAGCCAACCACGTAGCGAGTGCGGAGGGGCTCTAAGCTCCAACAGTTTTTGAAGATTGCGCTCGGCCCCGACGTTCACTCCCAGTCTGAGTCGGTTGAGGACCGTGTCGAGTAGGTCGACTAGCTCTTTGTTACGGCGCCGCCCTTCCCAGTACGCACGCTTCACTATCCAACGGATCAAGCGACGCACCGATTGATTGATGGGGGCTCGGTCCATACTCGCCAGTCGTGATCGGACAACTGCTCGAAAACAATTGACGAGTTCCACCGGAGGATCCAACCGACTGTGTTCGCCTGAAGTGAGAGCCCGAATAGCCGTCTCCAACCCCGCATAGTCATGTATCACCTCGGGTGGGCTTCCATCAAGTAGGACGAGTTCCGGTACGCTGCCATTATCGAAACGCCAGTTGACTGCTAGTAGAGCAACAGTTGGTCCGCGCACTACTGAATGGATTGGTCCCGTATGAGGTCGCCGGTGGCTAACGCGGCCAATTCGTTCGCGAATTGCCAGCATCTCGTTCACGATTCCAGTTCGGCCAACTCGGCTCGTGGTGGGCACACTGAGCCCAAGCTGACATCGGACCTTGTCTGCAATTCTCGATTCGAGATTGAGTCGACGCTCAACACATTCTGGTGGGGCAAACCACCATACCTCAGTTGCAGTATGCTTGGACCCGAGACGGGCCACGCGACCGACTCGTTGCTCCAGCTTCACTGGAGTCCACGGCAAATCGTAATGGATTACGGCGCTCGCGTCCTGGAGATCGAGGCCCTCACTGGCCAAATCTGTTGCCAGTAACGTCGATACCTGAGTTGCTTTAGGTGGTTCTGGAGCACAACGCGCTGTTGGTGCAAACGCAGCCAGAGCCTCCTCAATAGGTACGCGACCGGACGCGATCCATGATCGGCCGGCACCTATCACCGCAAGCCGGTGCCATCGGAGCAGGTAAGCTAGATGAAGCGCAGTCGTCACAGCAGATGTGAAGACGATGGTTTTGTGACGCACACGTCGATCCAGAATATCTACGAGCGCTGCAGCCTTGGGACTGGGCTCGTGTCGGTTCGGAAATGCAGCCAGTAGTCGCTTGAGCCGACTTTGCTCCTCTCGGAGTCTGGCTATGTCAAACGAGCCGCGGACGGGCACGAGATCGTCCAAATCGAGCTGAAGTTCATCGTCCGATGCGAAGACCTGTCTTGCGGCGCGTCGGGTGAGTAATTCTCCTCGCTGTGCCGCCGCGATGCTCCGGTCTATGTAGCATAGATGATGGCGTGTCGTTTTGGCTGCGGCAGGCACGGATGAAGCGAGCCGGTACAAAAGGTGAAGTCGCAAGAATGCTGACTCCCGCGGGTCAGCCACGCAAGGAAATGTGAGTTCGTCCATCGAACACAACAGTCGATCCAGATCTTGCTTTCGGGCTGTAGGCAAACGAATAATCGGTTCGTTAACAACCTGCGGCAGGGAACTCCCTAGCTCGGCTAGACTATGCAGAGAGCGGGCGATTACCACCGGGGCAGTTGCACTTGATACGGTATTACGTGCAGCGGTCTCGACGGCTCGTTCTAGCGACGGCAAGCCAAGAGCCGCAAACGCGTTGTCGGCGAGTCCGAGCCGCAAAACCGATGTCATGTCAGCAGAATTGTTGACCACGGGAGTGGCGGTGATGAGTAGCAAGTGGGAGCACCGAATGGACCGGGCCAATGAATCGTAGCGACGAGTGTTTGGATTCCGGAACCGGTGCGCCTCGTCAACCACTACCAGCCCAGTAGGCCCAATCTGTCGTCCGCGGCTCAGTGCTTCATGCGTCACAATATGAATGTCGATACCGAGTGACTCACTGACCCGCTGCCACTGTGTCCTGAGTGCTGCGGGGAGCACTACTATTGCACTCTCATACAGGCTCGCCACGGCAAGTGCGACGTAAGTCTTGCCGAGACCAACGGCATCGGCAAGGAGAGCTGTACCGAAGACCAGCAAGCTTCCCCGCACACGCCGAGCCGCGTCCACCTGATGGGGCTTCAGCCATGCAGGAGGCAACCACTGGCTGTCACAGGGTCCTAGAACCGCGCTGCGGAGGACGCGTTCCACGATGGCAGCCTGCTGGCGCTGACCCATGTCGAGTCGCCAGTCCAATGGCTCGTGAACCCACTGCAGGTCGTCAGCAGTTATTCGCGGCCAACGAGCGAAGGGCCTTCCGTGTTCGGATCGATAGGTCCAGCGCGTCGGCGACTGCTTCGTCCAAGTCGTTGACGTTGACATTGCGGTGAATGTGTGCTTGGAGACTCAGCTCGGCGAGGGCCTTGCGTTGAGCTCCAGGGTGAGGCACCGCTATTTCGGAGGCCACGCGTGCATTGATGCGGCGGTACCCGCCCCGCGCCTCGTCGGCGCTTGTGATGCTTTGAACACGGGCCCATGTGGAATTGAGCGTAGCCGCTATCGCCAGAGCGCACTCGCGATCGGGCGCAGCCGCCACATAACATGTATTGAGTGGTATTGCATTGCCGAAGTCTGTCTCATCAAGAGCTACCGATCTGGGGTAACGCGCTATGTCGGCCCACACGACTCGATGCGCCGAAAGCGAAGCGGTCACACGGAATACGGTCCATGGTGGACCTTTGCGATAGTCCTTACGAGACCGTAGCTTCGCCGAGTGATGTTTCAAGTATCGTGACGCTTTGAGCGGAAGCGATTCGAGGACATCTCCATTGTCGCTGTGTGTCCATAGTATGACGCGCTCGGGCTTAGCCGAAAACGCACTTACATCGCGGCCACGTAGGGCAGGCCGGAGCAGTGCCTGCTCCACCTCGACTTCCCGCTCGTCGAACATGACTAGTGCCTCGGCGGCGTTCATGTCGATTGGTACACCTATGAAGACCGCGTTGGCGCCCGTCTTGACACCTAAGGCAGGCGGCGCCAATTGGCCCAATGCGATCCCGGAGTTGCGAAGGTCATCAAGAGCAGAGCGTGATCTGGATGGGAGTAATAACCACGGGCCAGGCTGGTCGAGTGCCGTTTGGACAACTGATGCTTTGCCTGCGAATCCAAGACGTATCGTGTGGCCTTGCTCCGGAATGTCGTTCTTCACGACAACCGCCAAGGGATACGTTGTGGCGCCGAATCGCGCTGCCTGGCGGTCGCTGACGCGGTGCAAGTAAGCGATTGAAGTCTCTTTGACCATGGCACGGCGTGCTGTTTCACCGTATCCAGCTGATACAATTTTGCTGGGCATCAACAATCCAATAGCTCCACCCGGTCTGGTTAGCTCGAGACATCGCTGAAAGAAGGCAACAGAGATATCTGGCAGGTGAGCGTAACCGGGTTTGCCATCGCTGCGCCACCAACTAAAGCGATGGCGAAGTGCCTCTCGTTTTGAGGGCGGCAAGCGTTCCGCGCGGACCCATGGGGGATTGCCGATCACTGCTGAAAAGCCTCCGTCGGCGACGATGTCGGGTGCGTGGACGTCAAAGGAAAAGAAGGGGAGTTGTTCCGCAGTCAGCTTCGCTCGAGTGGTTTGTAGCTCCCGGCTGGTGCGCGCGAGTTCCTTGCGTCGCTTGCGTTGTGTGAGTGAGAGCCCTGCGCGCTTGCCAAACAGGTCCCTGCTGCAAGCGGCGGCATTTAGATCGTCTGTAGCTTGCCGTAGGCTGGCGTCGGCTTCGTCGAGCAGGAGGTGGGCCATCTTCATTTCCTGCATACGGAGTTCTCGTAGACTCGTGAGCTGGGCCCGGCCGCGAGCCTCGAAAATCGCGTGGCGTGCCGAACGCACGGCTTGGGCGGCGCGACTCGAAGTGTTCGAACGGCGCAGGTCGAAAAGTCTCGCGGCACCCAGGGGGTCGAGCAATGTATCGCCCTGCCGCACAATGCCGTCCAAATTGGGCAGCGGGCTGACGTTCCGAATGTTGGTTGTGGGATCGTCGGCAATAACAGCCAGCCAAAGTCTCAGTTCGGCAAGCCGGACGGCTATGGGGTTGATATCAACACCCATGAGATTGTCGCGGATGATCCGCCGCTTGAGGTCAGATACATTGCCTGCAGCTGTATGGGGCTCAAGGACAGCGTGGATGTCGACCAGAGACTGCAGTGCGCCGAGGAGGAACGATCCGGATCCGACGGCGGGATCGAGGATACGCAGCTGCAAGACTTCATGTCTCGCAGCTATTCGATCGACTTCTGAAACGTGCAGTCCATGGACAACAGCCTTGGCCACATGTGGTGCTAGGCATCGTGTTAGAGCCGTCTCAATAGCCGCATCAGCGATTTGGCGCACGACAGTTACGGGTGTGTAGAAGGTCCCTGTTTCGTGACGCTCGTTGCTGTCCATGAGGCGTTCAAAGGCCCGCCCGAGCATGTCAGGGGCAATGGATTCAGCTTCGTCCGATTCGCTCACGCAGAACCTGAATTTCTCGAATAATCCGTCGAAGGCATCACGCCAGAGATTGTTTGCGAAGCAGATAGACCCCAATCGCCGTTCCACCTCATGCGGCTCGAAGAGTCCGCCATTGAGATAAGGTATCTTGCCGAAAGGTGAGCGCTTGCTCCGATGTTCTTGGGGACGGTTTAGGGTGCCGAAGAACAGAGGTAACAGTGATGTGCGATGAAAGTTGCGCTTCCTGGCGAGACTCTCGTCCAGGAGCCTCTTCAAGAAATCGCGGTTGTCGTCCAGCCAGCCCTTTGCCTGAACGAAGTATAGGAATAGGATGCGGATCAGTGAGAGCAAAGCCAGCATCTGACGATCCGCATCCCCAACACTTGGCGGGATGGACGTTGCCATTCGCTTGAGTATCATTCGGAAACCTGTGAAGAATCGCTGACTTACCTCTTCGCTACTCAACACCTCAGCCACGTGCAGCGAGTGAGCCAGCGCGCTAGAGGAATCATCCGGTGATAGGCGCGAGAGCTGTTGCAGTGCAAATGGGGACGGACCATCAAGCGAAACCGTCAAGACCTTCGTGATCCCTTGGCGGCCGAAACAGGGAGCTGCCAGTGCCAACTCACGCGACGAGCCTGCAACCGCAGCGAGTGCCCTCTCTGACGAGCTGGATAGGCTACGTGCTATATTGCGCGCGGTGCCCTGTGGGGTAAGGGAGTCAGCTGCAACGACCCTGAATCCCTTCCAGCGGGCAACGACAGTGGCTCCGCTTGCCGCCGGTGAATCGTCGCGTCTGTATCCACGGAGTCGAAACAGCTTCCAGAGGTCAAGAGACGTCTGGATTTCGCCGAGCGTTGCCGCGAGCACGGACTGGTTCTTCATGCCAGTTCATTGTGGGCAGCGTCTTGTTTGGGAGCTTAGTTATATAAACGCAGATAGGACCTGAAATACGCCGATACTTACATGGATCAAGTCCGCTCAGCTATCCGCCAAGGCGAATGCCTGTTCTAGGTCGATATCTTTTGCTATCGCTGGCGGCCATTGTTGTTGACCTAGCTGCAAGTCCACGAGGGTTCTCTCGTTCAGCGTGCGTTTCAAGGTGGATTGATCTATCAAGCCGTTCTTCACAGCGAGCTCTAACTCGTTCTGGTCGAGCCACACAGGTTCGCCGCGAGTTGGCTGCCAGAGGTCGAGGAACAGGTCGTTGGCGGTCCAGGTATCGCCATCGAACTGCACAGGTTTCGAGAGATTGGTATACCAACCAGTAAGAGTTCCGTCTTTCAAGTGAAACCGTCCAATATCATGCCACGCTCCCACAGGGATGTACCAGACTATTGGGGCACCAGCTTCCAGAGTGAGGGTGTCGGCAACGTACACATCTTCACCGGAATACTCGCGCTGCAGCAAGACCTTCACATCGGGGCGATCCAATACCAACTGCTCTTCGTAGACGGCAACCTTCTTGCCCGGGCGGTGGTACTCCAGCTGAATCAATCGTGACATAGAGCAAGTGCGCACTTTGGCGGTCGTTACTTCAGGTCCTCCAACGGAGAGCAGAGGAGTAGCCTGTATGCGGGTCCCAGAAAGACTCTTTCCAAGAGTCTTGTCCAACCACCGGCAGGTGAGTGGCTGCCCATTTCGGAGGTCACTGGGTGACTCCACATCAGTTGTGATATGCGCAGCGATTCTCGAGCCCCGTCAACTCCCATTGAGTCGGCGATCGAGTAGAGGGCCCTGGCACGCTCATCACTGGGCCCCTGAAGAATCTCCCGGGGGTGAGCACACAGTCCTGCCCAGCCCTGACCGAGCCATGACATGCGGTATCCCAGTGGGACCCGTGGGTTCGTAACTGCAGAAGTGAAACGATCCAGGTTGGTGATGTCTACCGCCAATCCCGCCATTCCCCCAAATCCTTCACCAAGCCGAACATTCTGGGCAGCGCGGTAGAGCCGCGCCGATTGCGATACGTTATTCTGCGTCCGCTCAAGTGATGCGAGTGGCAGCAACGAATAATCGCGGAGCAGACTCAGGGCCAGCCGATTGAGGAGAACGTCTGGCGTGTTCAGCAGATGTTCCCCTATTGCGCCATTCTCCCCCAGTCGCCTCTCGGCCGAGTCCGGACGGCCACGCGACGCATCGAAAACAGCCGCAAGCGCATTTGCGTGTGCTGCTTCCATGATTCGACGGCTGTAGGACGGTGAGCGCAAGGACGTCGAATCTTCCATAGCCGAGAGTACATCGACTCGAAGGGCACGAGCTATTCTGCGGATTTGAATAGTGCGTGAGTGATTGGACAATCGCCGTAGCAGAGCTAGGGTGTCCGGCGGAATAGTGCCGCCTCGTGCTCTGGCGAAGGTGGTCATGAGTGCCCAATCGTCACTGAAGATCGATGACAGATCGACGGAGAAGGACTGCAACCCGCCGTTCGATTCGGCTAGGACAACTGACCGGATCCAACTGTTTGCAGTTGGTTCAGGTATCGGGCTCTTCGTTGCCTCATAGGTGGCCAGTACTGCTCGGGCAGAATCAATTGGCGCATCGACGTCAATACGCTGCAGCGTTGAGAGAAGTGTAGCAGTGCGGGTGCTATACCTCTCTGTGAACTTTGCGGCACTGAATGCGGCAAAACCACCAACAAATAGGTTCACAACAAAGATTAGCAGCGCAAAAGCCGCTAACACTTGAAGTACGCGAGATCCCCAGGCGACGTTTCGTATCTGCTGGTCGCGCGGGATTGCTGGTGTCCGACTGACTCCAGCGGGCAGACTGGCGTACCAATTCGAGACATCTTCCGGCGCGGCCTCAAAAGAATGACGTCTGCCAAGGTGCCCCATCAGCTGGCGCTCGGCAATACGAGTTGCGAAGGCGAGGAAGAGTAACAGTCCACCCGGAGCAAGGATGATGAGAGCGTCCGTGCTGTCAAAGAGAGCGTATCCCACCGATCCGGGAGCGATTCCAGCCGTGATCAGCACTGCCTTGGCAAGGAATGCCAATGTGATCCAAGCGATCGCCACGATGATCAGAAGGTCGAATGCCCGCCGCGCGTAGATGATTCGTCGTCTGCGCACTTCACCGAGCGAGGCAAAGTCCTGGGTGCCGCCGATGACCAAGCCCGACCGCCCATCATGATCTACGAGTACATCGCACAGGGTAGATACTCTCCAGCCCAAACGCCGCTGTCTGATGAGCCTCTCCGCTATACGGGAGATGGTGCTTAGGAAGGCGATTGTCCCCAACAGCAGCATTGCTATTCCTACTAACAGCGCCCCCTGCCATAAGAACATTGATAGAACGGCCACATCAGAGACGCGCTGACCGAACCGACTACTCGGTTCGGCTAATTGCGACACGAGTTGAGTACGGCCCAGCCACGGAGCGTGTGCAACCAGAATCTCCGGAACAAACGTCAGTGCCAGCGATGCCAGTAGGGCTCCGACAACGGCAACCAACCCTATACGGCTCATTGCTTGTGCCCGCCCCTGCAACCACTTGAGTCCCGGTGGTGGCCATTCGACTTCTGTCTCCAGAGACGGGAGCATGCCCCTGGCAACTTGGTGTGCGGCTGGACGATCCACCGGTGACTTGGCCAGACATCGGTCGACCAGGTGTGCGATGGCGGGCGAGAGTTCGGGTCTGCATTCACCGGTTGGCGTCGGGGCGTCGTGCAAGTGAGCTGCTGCCCACCCCATGGGCGAATTGGCCTGATACGGCAGCTGGGCCGTTACGAGTTGATAAGCTAGAACGCCGAGAGAGTAGACGTCGCTCTTGTGTGTCAGTTCCTTGCCAGCTGCCTGCTCTGGACTCATGAAGGGAGGCGTCCCGATCATGACGCCCGTTTCCGTCAGTTTCGTTTCATCAGTGTTGGTTGGGGATAAGGCGGCGCTGACCCCGAAATCGGCTACGAAAGCTCTTCCCGACTCCGTCTCCATCAGCACGTTGCTTGGCTTGACGTCTCGGTGCACGAGGTCTCGAGCATGGGCTGCCGCCAAGGCGGCGGCAACTTCTCCGATAACCCGGCGCGCGTCGCGCTCACCTACTTTTCCCCGCCGCAAGCGCCATTCTTCCAAGTTCGGGCCGTCGACGTATTGCATGACGATGTAGGGAAGCCGCGTCCGTTTGGTCTCGCCTACGGAGTAGACCCGAACGACGTTTGGATGGGAGATGGCGGCAGCCGCCCTCGCTTCTCGCTCGAACCGGGCCCGCGCCCTTTTGTCAGCGGCCAGTCCCGGTGCGAGTACCTTTACCGCCACCAGCCTCTTCAGGGCCGGTTCCTTGGCCAGAAACACTGCACCCATGCCGCCCTGCCCCAACGGACGCAGAATCTCGTACGTTGGACTCAAAGAGGACTTCAGCGTCTGTTCGAGTTTATCCAGATCAAAGTGCGGTGGCTCGGCTGAGCCTGGTGCAGTGGTTTCCACCCGATCTAGAGAAGCTCCGCATTCTGGGCACTCCGTCGAGTCCGCCAACACTGAGACTGAGCATTCAGGGCAATACGGCATGGCTATGCAAACGTATAACGGTCCGGTCTCCCCACGCTAGACTCGTCCTTGAGGGTGATTGTCTCCCGGGTAGATTGGAGTCCATGCGGCTCAAGAATCCGATTCCGTCAGTCTTGATAATTGGGTCCGTTGCAGCAGGATTCGTAGCCACCCTGTCCTGCAACTCTGATCGCGTTGTGCAGTTGAGATCTGAGTTCGCAGCGAGGATTAGCGAATCCGATGCTGAGACAATCGGCCTCTATTTCTACGATTTTGACAACGGCGACTCGGTGGCAATCGGTGCTGAGACTCTTCTGCACGCGGCCAGCATGATGAAGGTACCAGTCATGATACAGCTGTTCCGTGACGTGGATTCCCGAAAACTGAGCCTAGAAGATTCTGTAACCATCACAAATACGTTTCACTCTATCGTGGATAGTTCCACCTACGAATTGAGTGATAGCGATGACAGCGACAGCACCCTGTATGGGAAACTCGGTGAAAAAGCCACGCTAGGCGAATTGGTGGAGCTGATGATCACCGTCTCCAGCAACCTTGCAGCGACCATTCTGATAGAACACTTGGACGTTGCGCGGATTCAGTCGCTCACCCGTGCACTAGAAGCGCACTCGATGATGGTCCTGCGAGGCGTGGAAGACATCAAGGCATACGAAGCCGGCATGAACAACCGCACCACGGCCCGAGACATGGGTCTGCTATTCAGGGCGATTGGGGACGGGACAGCCGCGAGCGACAGCAGTTGTCGGGAGATGATCGAAATCCTCTCGCGCCAAGAGTTCAACAGCGGCATCCCAGCAGGACTCCCTCGCGACATCCGTGTCGCCCATAAGACGGGCAGAATTACCCGGATCAACCACGATGGAGGTATCATCTATGCTGGCTCAACTCGATCATATGTGCTAGTGGTGCTCACTGGTGGGATGGATGATCCAACGGTGTCAGATGCGTTGATAGCTGATCTTTCAAGAATCGCGTTTCAGTCTGTTTCTCGGTAGAGTGGGGTTGCTACTCCCTGGCCAAGTACTGCTACTCGATGCGCCCTCCCAAGTGTTTTGCCAGGAAACTCTCAGCGGCAGCGTAGAACTTGAGTCTGTTCGCTGGCTTGGCGAATCCGTGCCCCTCGTCCGGAAACAGTATGTATTCGTAATCGATCCCCTTGCGTTTCATCGCTGCCACTATCTGTTCGGATTCCGCTCGCTTCACTCTGGGGTCATTTGCTCCTTGAGCTATGAGCACAGGAATCTTGATGTTGTCTACGTGGAACAAAGGAGATCGAGATCGCAAGAAGTCAGTCTCCGTCTCAGGATTCCCAACACGCTTGTGCAGCATGTTGATGTAGGTTGACCAGTAGGGTGGTATGGTTTCGATGAAGGTGATGAGATTTGAAGGGCCTACGATGTCCACCGCACACTTGAACAACTCGGGAGTGAAAGTAGCGCCAACGAGCGCCGCGTACCCCCCATACGAACCGCCGTATATGGCGATTCGCGTTGGATCTGCAATACCCTGATCAACCACCCAGCGGACGGCATCGACCAGATCGTCGTGCATCTTGCCGCCCCATTCTTTGTCGCCTGCGTTGAGGAATTCCTTTCCAAAGCCGGTCGAGCCACGAAAATTGACTTGCAACACCGCATATCCGCGGTTGGCGAGCCACTGTCCTTCAGGGTCATAGCCCCAAGTATCCCGGTGCCATGGGCCGCCATGGACATTCAACACGAGCGGCAGGTTCTTGGCATTCGACGCGGGAGGAATATGCAGGTAGCCATGAATAGGGAAGCCGTCACGAGATTGGAACGATACGGGCTTCATCGTGGCCAAGGTGTAGTCTGCGAGATCGGGACGTGCATAGAAGAGAAAGGTCCCGTGCTTGTTCTTGCGGTCATATGCATAGTAGGAGAACGGACGATCGTCCTCGGTGAAACCAACTAGCCACACGTCGTCTGCGTGTGTACGGTTGTAAATCTCGAAATCGCCAGGATTGAGTCGTCGGACGCGCTCGACGTCGTCCGAAATCGTCTCATCTAGTACTCGATGCTGAATCCTGTCTTTGACGAAGGACACTATCTGTACGTCGTACGTATCGGGATGGATAGTTACGTCGCCGACGTCGTACTGGGGGTCTTCGGCTATGACGTGAACTGATCCCGATGTGAGGTCCATTCTAACCAGCGGTGCCGCGTTCCTATCCCGTGAATCGAGTAGGTGGAGTGACTTGCCATCCAGGGTGAAGCCGATGGGGGCGCTTGTCAGTGCATCCTCTGCATCCCAAGTAACAAGGGTCCTCCATTCGTCGTCGGCAGTGTCGCGCACGAGGAGGTCAAACCCGCCGGATTCATTCGCCGCAATGGCTCCCCTAACTGCCATCTTGGAGTCCACAACCCAGCTGGCAACGTTGCCGGGATTCTTGGCAACCTCGGAGAGTTCCTCTGTGAGTAGATCCAGCTTGTACACATCATGTACGCGCTCGTCCTCCTTGTTCATCGCTATCAAGATGTCGCGGGGGTGATGCTTGTCATGGCGAACGACTTGCACCTGAACGTTCTCAAATGGCGTTAGATCGGCCTCCGTCCCGTCGTTTAGGTCAACCCTGAAGAGGCGCCAGTTCTCGTCGCCACCGATGTCTTGGAGATATATGATGTGTCGGGAGTCGTGTGCCCAGAAATAGACTCGGATTCCTCGATCTGTGTCATGAGTTACGGAAGCGTAGTCGTCACTGCCAACGTCGCCGACCCACACGTTCAACACGCCGTTAACGGGAGCAAGGTACGCCATTCGTCTCCCGTCCGGTGAGATCTGCGGGGCTGCCTTCGCAGGATTACCGAACAGGACTTCGCGAGGAATCAGTTTAACTAGCGCCGATGTCTTGTCAGACGTCATGTTCTCTCGTGCGGTTGACTGTGGATCCGTCTCACGTGTTGCGGCGGTCGTGCCGACGTCTGAAGTATACCGCATACGCGACCATGTTGAGGAGAATCACCAGTCCGCCAAGGCCGATCTGAGAACTGTGTGTCAGACCTGGTGGATAGATGATGGGAACGATGTAATGCTCGACGAAACCGCCCTCGTAGCCTGCATCGCCAGCGCTGATGCGGAGCCTGTTCTCGAGCGGAGTCAAGGGACAAATCCAGCCTGTGAACTCGATTAGAGTACCCCAAACGGCTGCGGGCAGATGCAGCCAGACCACACGAGGAAAACACCACGATAGGAACCCACCGGCAATCACAAAGACGACAAAGGCGAGATGCAGAACGACGACTGCATCAGCTACCAGACGCTGCAACACGGGCTCCACCTAGTAGCCGATCCAACACGACCGCTGCGGTCAGTATACCGGCGACGTTGGTCGTGGTTCGAGCCATGTCGGGGATTCGATCTATACCTAGCAGGACTCCAAGACCATCTATTGGCACTCCTACCGCGTCTATCGCTGGGACGAGGCTCACCACGCCGCCAGCTGGAATGCCGGCTACGGTAAAAGACACCATGAAGGTGGCCATTACTGCTCCGCCGATGCTAGCCGCCGGAAGTGGCACACCGTATAGCCAAGCCAGAAAGATGATCCCGGCTCCTTGGAACAGAGCTGTGCCCATTCGTCCCACACCGGCTCCCAAAGGAATAACGACGCTAGAAACGGAACGTGATACCCCAAGGCCGTCATCGGCGGCTTCCAACATCGCGGGCACAGTCGCCGCCGTACTCGATGTACTGGCCGCGATCAACAGCGGGTTGACAACTGCTTTCAGAAAGGTGTTCGCTGGCATCCGGGCCACGAATCGGAGCATTGGCAGAAAAATGATACTGACAAACAACACGAGTCCCACCAGCACGGCCAAGACAAACGCTCCAAGGCTGATTAACATTGCCCATCCCGCCCTGGCGGTTACGGGTGCGGCCAGAGCGAAAACCCCAAGTGGGGCCAGCCAGAGAATCCAGTGAACTAACTTGATCAAAGCTGCAGTTACGGCGTTACCTAGAGAAACGAGTTGACCTCGTTCTTCGTCGGGCAATGCGCCGGATGCTGACCCGAACAGTACCATGAACACAATCAGAGGTAGCAGACTCCCATCGGCGGCCGCTTTGAAAGGGTTGTCGGGGATTAGCGAAATAATAAAATCGATCGGTCCCGGTATTGCACGAGTTTCTGGCGCTGCAGTTGCTACAGCCTGTGCTGCAGCTTCATTGGCCAGAGGCAACATGAGATGCATCACGCCCATTCCAACCAGCACTGCGACGGCACTCGTGCCAGCGAAGAACAGCAGTGTGAGTGCCCCAATCTGGCCCAGACGTTTGAGGTCCCCCAGTGTTGCGACTCCAACGAAGATTACGGCAGCAACCAGAGGGATCACGACCATCTTGAGCAAGTTCACGAAG
>JARRLJ010000004.1:0-15336 GCA_037387025.1 Gemmatimonadales bacterium | reverse complement strand
CGCGACAAGCAACAGTGCAACGCCCCAGTGTAGAACCACGACGCTAGCCGGCAACTCGAGCCACACGGTAACAGCGCCTAGCATCACCTGAGCGATGAGTAGGCCGATAGCTGCTATGGCTGGACGCAGCGTTCCGCCGGGATCCGAGCCCGACCGCACGTTGCGAATCCGGAAAGCCTGCGCGGCCACAGCCACAGTCAGGATGCTCAGCATGACCGCCGCTTGTCTATGACTCCATTCCAGTACTGTTCGGAAGTCGTCGAGTGGAGGAATCAAGCGTCCGTTGCATAATGGCCAGTCATCACCACAGCCGAGCCCGGATCCCGTTATCCTGACCACGGCACCGAGAACCATCAGCACGTACGCAACAGCCGCGGCAGAATATGCTAGATAGCGTAAGGTCTTCATGGGGGAGAAGGTAAGTATCGGCCGCTCGAACCGTAAGCCGTCAGCGCGAAGTCAGCCACCTCACAGTATGAATCCGAACAAAGCGAACAACACGGTCGCGCCACCGGCGGCGATCAGCGCGTAAGGTAGTTGTGTTCGGACATGATCGATGTGGTCGGTTGCCGATGCCATTGAGGCAACGATCGTCGTATCAGAAATCGGTGAGCAATGGTCCCCGAATATTCCGCCGCCGATGGCCGCCGCGATGGCAAGGCCCGGGTGCAGATCCAATACCGATATCATTGGGACCACGATGGGGATCATGATTGCAAACGTGCCCCATGATGTTCCCGTGGAAAATGCAATGAAACATGCCAGCAGGAACACGATAGCTGGCACTAGGTTGGGATTGAGCACGCGTCGCGCGGCGTCCGCCACATACACCCCAGTTCCCAATTCGCGGGTCGTGAAAGCGATGGCGAACGCAAGCGAGAGGACGATCACGACTGGTATCAACCCCTGGATTCCCTTTATGACGTAATCGGTGGCCTCTTTTACCGTCATTATGCCCTGCAGCCTGTACATGGTGATTGCCACCAATAGTCCGACAATCACTCCCCACAGCACCGCGCGGGATCCACTGCCGTTGGGGATGCTTCCGTCTCCTGTGATCCACAGGACGGTCGGCACCGTTAGTACCATGACCAGGATCGGAATCACCATGTTTGCTGCGCGTTTGGGTACCCCTTCCTTGGCCCGGGTGTTGGATACTTCCTCTGCCACGAGCGGTTCGGCTCCGTCCCTCAGTAGCTTTCCCTCTTCTGTGATTCGTCTCTCAGCCTCACGCATGGGACCGATGTTCCAGTCGGCCAGGATTACGAAGAGCGCCAATGCGATGGCAAGGATGGCGTAGAAGTTGAGCGAAAGAGCCGCAAACAACAGGGTATTTGCGTTGGCGACGTCCTGTGCTAAGAGCAGACTCGTTATGTAGGCACCCCATGCGTTGAGCGGAATCAATATCAGTTTGGGTGCGCACGTGGCGTCAATGATGTATGAGAGTTTTTCCCGTGAGATGCGGCACTTGTCGAACAGAGGTCGTGCTACTGATCCGGTAACCAGCAAGCTGAAGTTGGATTCAAGGAAGACACTGAAACTCACGAGTGTAGTGATCAAACCGACCGATCGCCTCGAACGTGCAAGTCCTCTTTGCTCCACCCAATTCACAAACCCATCCATACCGCCGGAAGCCTGGGTAAGCGTGATCATGGCGCCGATGAGAGAGCTGAATAGGAGGACCCGCGCGTTGTCGGCGGTGGTAACTTGACTGATGTATGCGTCCACCGACTGAATGAGTCCAGAAACCGGGTTCCACTCACTCATGATGGTCCAGCCGAGCCACACGAACAGGCCTAGCGACAGGTATACCTGCTTTGTCTTGATTGCCAGTGCAATCGCAACTACAGGTGGGAGTATAGAAAGCCAGCCGTAAGTGTCCATGTGTCTGCCAGGTTGGCCAACAAGTGGATGGTTGTCACGCCCGGACCTCCCCGCGTTCCCTTTTACAACTTGTTTATGTCGGTGCCCGCAGGAATAGAATCAGCCCGGCAATGCCGAAGAGAATGTTCGGCGTCCAAGCTGCAAGCGTGGGAGAGATTACGCCAGTAGAACCGACTGCCTGAGACAACTGGACCAATAACAAGAAGACCATGGTCGTTGCCAGTGAGACGGCTATACCGAATGCCCCAGTGGCTCTCGGTGCCGACACTACGAGTGGCGCAGCGAATAGTGCTATGATGATGCATGTGAATGGGACAGCTATCTTCAGTTCCCGCATGACGCTGAGTTTCCGACCATCACCTCCGGATCGCTCCAGGTCGCTGATATAGTCTCCTAGCTCGGCATACGTCATTTCCTCTGGTTTCTTGGGCTCGGACAGGAGGTCTTCCGGGGTTTCTCTCAGGCTACGCATTCGGAGCGAATCGAATATGACTGTCGTCTCGCCTTCTGTTTCAGTGACGATCCGAAAGCGACCGTCTCGCAGTAGCCAGTCCTGTGTGGAATCGTCGTAGGCTGCGCTCTTCGCCTGGACAGCCAGCGTCGGGTAGGCATCTCCTGTTCCCTCACGCTCTAGTATCGCATCGAACATTTGCCGCTTGGCTACCTGCAGCGAGCGAATGGAGTAGACCCAGCCTTCCTCCGCGCGATATACGAAGTTCTGTCGCGAACTCTGTGATCTGATTTCCAAGTCGCCGAGGAGTTCGAGCTGTCGACGTGTGGCGTCGGGCGCGAACTCTCCCATGACTATGCCGGCTCCAGTGACCGCTAGTGACGCTACTAGGATCGGCATCATGATGCGGCGGAAGCTCAGGCCCGAGGCCTTGACTGCGGAAAGTTCCGAGTGGCGGATCATCGCACCGATGCTGAACACGGTAGCGAATAGCACCGCTGCAGGCAGTACCTGGAACACCTTGTCTGGCAAGCTGTACAGGTAGGCAAGTGCGATAGCAGCTGGACTGAGTCCCCGACCTAGGTACTCGTTCAGCTTGTCGGTTATCTCGAACAAGATTACAACTAACGGAAAACCGATAGTCGTAACCGCGAAGATCTTGAGCCACTCCCGGAGGAGGTACCGATCGAGAATGCTGGCGATCACGAGGCAGAGACGGATGCGCGGAAGGCCCAGGCTTTCGATCGCCGATCGGGGTGACGGGCCGCCACACCCTGGCGCGCGGTTCGCCAGAGAGCTAACGCGCCGAGCACCCCGAGCACGACGTTCGGACCCCACATTGCCCAGAAGGGGCTGATGGCCAGACGGTTGGCCAGGGATTCACCCGCAATCAGACCGACGTAATAGATGCCGAATATCGCCATCGCAAACCCGATGACCATTCCGAGGCCCCCCGGAAACCGCAACGCCAGCGGAACACCAACGAGGACAAACACGATGCAAGCAGCCGCGATTGAGTACTTCTTGTGGAACTCCACGAGGTAGATCGCCGCTCGCCGCTCGTTACCGCGTTTGCGTTCGAGTTGAGTGCGCGTTTCATTCATTCGGGCGCGTGCCGAGGCGCCACTCGAGTATGACATCGGAGTTATCCGAGTTCTGACAACGGCAGTGGTGGAGTCAGTTTGACGGCGGTTACGAGGTATCTCCTGAGCTTCGAGTTCCGGTGGCAGGAGTGCGGTCAGCAAGCGACAATAGAGGCTGCGTCGTGGTGCCGGCGCGGCCGTGTCGGCTTGGATCAACGGAAGTCCGATCAATGTGCGGAGCCCGTTCCGTTGGGCGGCTTCCGCCTGGCGATTCGCGAGCCATTCCTGGCGCTTGGCGTCGATGACCACGTCCTCGAGCTCGCAAGTGCCCATTTCTCGGTCGCTGTAGTAATTGTCTTCATAAGGTCGCACAAAATCGCCGCTTCCTATTCCCTCGAGCTTGAAGACGTACTTCTCGAAAGGTGTGTATTGAAAGTTGCCGTAGTTGCGGCGTTCGAACTCGTGCACAGTGCCGTCGAACAGTTCGAGGAGCAGATCTTCGTTGTTCGGCGCGAAGGATATCCTGCCACTGTCGGCGTACACGATGGCGGGGTCGCGATTCGCGTACTGGTAGATCGTCACATCACGCATGCGGTAGTCGGCCTGGTCGATCATCGAGGCTCGCAGAAAGACCTGACCGCGTTGAACTTCATTGATGACGTGCTCTTTGAGCTCGAACGTGGGCTTGGCTTTCCCTATTGCAGTCATCAAGGTGCGCAATCGATGGTTTGTCCTGGGGAGTAGCTGATCTTGAAACAGAAACGAAAAGACCGCCACCATTGCCGCCGCGAGCAGCACCGGTCGGACTAGTTGACTCAGCGAGATGCCACCCGCCCTGAAAGCGGTTATCTCACTATCGCGGGCCAGACGGCTGAATGTATGGAGGACGGCAACAAGCACCGACATCGAGATCGTCATTGCGACTAGGTAGGGTATCGTGAGGAGGAAGAACTCCACAAATACTGACCACGGGAGGCCCTTGCCCACCAGTTGCTCCAACTTGCGGGCTATCTGGTTGAGCAGCATGAATCCTGTGAGCGCCGCAAAGGCGAACAGGAACGGTGCCGTGTGCTGTCTGATGACGTATCTGCTCAGGATCTTCATCTACATGTGTAACTCTCTGAATTGTAATGACTTGGCCCGCACATTATATTCTAACTGCTCGCCCTATACAAGGCGTACCCCACCCCCCCTGGGAAAGTGTCGCGTGCTACTATAGCGGTTACTCTTGCCGCTCTCCTGGTGCCGGGCGGCACTCTAGTCGCCCAGGCGGGAGCCGCGACGCAGCCCGGCGTGCGTCTCAGAATCCGCTCCGATACGGTCCTAGGTCGCGTTCCCGCGGACTTCCGACCCGGTGGAAGGTTCGGGCCCCGCATCACTCCCGCAACGTTTGTCACTCAATGGACAGCAGCTACGCGAGCTGCGATAGCACGCCGGAGAGCCACGCGTCAGCATGACTGGCTACTCGCTACGGTGGCGGCGGTACCTGCGGAACCGGCAATCGCTATTCCGCGGCCGGAAGCTTTGGCCCGGCCCGCCGAGGAGGATGTCCCCAGTGAGCAAATTGCGCTCGAGTCCTTGGCTGACTTCGCTCAATTAGGGCTCGATCTGAACGCGCGTCTAGAGCTCATCTTCGACCGGGTTACGAACGCGCGTTGCACGGCGGCCGATGCCTTCAATGTTGCATCTGGCTGCGTCGGCGGATTTCCGACCCCGACATTGAGTGATCGATTTGACGTACGTGCAACGGGGCTGGTTGGCGACCGGGTCCACCTGGACGTCGACTTCGACACTGAGCGTGAGTTCAACGCGAACAACAGCATCACTGTCTATTACCAGGGTCTGGAGGACGAAATACTCCAGCGCGTGGACGTTGGCACTGTCACTTTCGACGCGCCTCCATCGCGTTTCATAACCACCGGTATCCCGTCCAACTCATTCGGTGTGCAGGCCGAGGCTCAGCTAGGACCGCTGAATTTCCGTTCGATTGCGGCTCAGCAGAAGGGATCGACGGTACGGGTCCGGGAGTTCACGGTTGGGGATGCGGCCACCCAGCCTGTCGATTTCGAGGCCCGAGATCTGGATTTTGAGGCAGGTAGGTTCTTCTTCGTTGCAGACCCAGCGTCAATGCCGGGATATCCGGCGATTGACATACTGAACATCGACGCCGCAATGCTCCCTGCCGCAATGCAGCTCGCGGAAGTGAGGATCTACCGTTTGCGCGCTCAGAGTGGGCAGGTCGAAGACAATCCAAATCTGGGAGGTATAAACGCAGTTGCAGTAAGATCAGACAGTCCTCAGCGTGTAGGACCTTTCTCGTGGGAGCTCCTGATAGAAGGGAGAGACTATTATCTCGATCCCTCCAGCACATGGTTTGCGCTCAATACTCGGGTCGGCACCCAAGACTTCTTGGCAGTGTCGTATGTGACGACTTCCGGTGACACGGTGGGAACATTTCCAGCCGTGAGCGGAGTGATCGACACCCTGGACCTGATCTACGAACCGCGTCGCGGAACGGAGGTCCCTACCTTCCGCCACGAGATGCGCAACGCCTACAGAATCGGCAATGGAGATATGGACAGAAGCACTGTTCGCGTCGCAATTCTGGTGGGTAACTCCGAGAACCCGCTCGCCGCCGAGGGAACCTACCTATCGCAATTGGGCCTTGCACTGTCGACTGACGAGTCAACCATCGACGAATACAACCGGGTCTTTCCCAGAGAGAGGGACCGTAGCAGCGGACTGCCGATTCGCGACCTGTATCTAGTCTTTCCTCACTTGATGCCGTTTGCGGACACAACGCGCCTTCTTCCGACAGAGCGAAGTGACTCGCTCTATCGGACACCCACTTACCTCAGGCAATCACAGGGACCACCTCCCAAGTTCAACATGGCCATACACTACGAAGGTGGAGGGGCCGGCAGCCGGAACATGCTGAATCTGGGAGCGATACAGGTACGGGCCGGGAGTGACCGTGTCTTTGTTCGTGAGAGGCAACTCGTGCGGGGCCGCGACTATGAGATCGACTATGCGCTGGGCCAGCTCACGTTCATGAATCCTGACTCGCTGTTCCAAGGGCCGACTCAGGTACGGGCAGAGTACGAAGAGAACCAGCTCTTCGACGATGCACCGCGAAGTATCCTTGGCTTCTCCACTACCTACAGTCTTGGCAGGACAGGAAATCTGAGCGCAATTGGCATCTTTCAGAGCGAACGGACAGTGAGCAATCGTCCCCTGCTGGGGTTCGAGCCCCGAGCCATGTTCATCGGGGGCCTCAGCACCGACCTCTCATTTCGCTCCGATGGAGTAACACGATTCCTTGATGGCCTGCCGTTAATCAGAACCTCCGTACCTTCAGCAATTGACATAGACGGTGAAGTTGCGGTGTCCGTTCCCAACGCAAACCGATCGGGCGTCGCGTACATTGAGGATTTCGAGTCGGCTTCTAGTTCCACCATCAATCTGAGTGAGGGCGCGTATCAGTTCAGCAGCGCCCCCTCTTCGGGTTTGGGGTTGCCTCCGGAGTACCTGGATCCCGCCGGAGGCTTCAATCCATCGGACGCGGTGCCAGTCGTATGGCAGAACCTGGTGCGAACTGCTGACAGAATAGTTCAGTTCACGTCGGATGAGATCGATTCGACGATAGTCTTGTCCGGCTCCGGCATATCGCTTGAGACGGCGTTGTGGATGACTCTCAAGCCGGACACTGTGGGTGGAGTGCCGGATCCGCTTACGGGGACTCCACGCTGGTATCGGCCACACACGGCCGGCCCCCGATGGCGTAGCGTAGCTCAGCCACTTGGTGGAGGATCCGGAGTCGGAGTGGATCTGTCCCGTGCCGAGTTCTTGGAGTTTTGGGTACTGGAAGACCAGGCACGTACGGCCATGGCGGACGGGGCCTACTTGGTCTTCGATTTCGGAACCGTGTTCGAGGATGCCGTAGGCTTCGGACCGCTTTCTTTCACCACCGCGGGAGCTGATACAACCTTCGACGGGTTGCAGTTCGTAGGCGCAAACAGGCTCGATTCTGAGAAGGACCCGCTGACCAATGTCTATAATGGTCAGGTAAACGAGGTGGGGATTCTCAACGACCTGCTGGATTCGCTTGTGAATGCGGCGAATGGCAATGTCATAAGTCCCTTCCCCACCTGTGATCTCGCTGCTTTTGCGGACATCAGCTCGTTTTCACTGGGGAATCTCCTGGCCCGCTGCTCGAGAAACAATGGAGCGCTCAATACCGAGGACTTGGACGGCGACAACCGGCTTGACACAGATGTGGGAACAGTGCGGGAAGACTTCATGCGCTACGTGTTTCCGATTGGTGATGATCGGTACTTCGTGAGAGAAGGTGGACGCCATACGGAAGAACCGGGTGAGACATGGAAGTGGCGGCTATATCGCATCCCCCTCCGAGTCGACACCGTGCAGGTAGGTCAACCCGATCCCACTCAGATCCAATCAATGCGGATGACGTTGGTGGCGCCAGATAGAGGCCCCAGCGAACGCGAGTTGTCGATCTCACTGGCGCGAATGCGATTTGTTGGCGCTCCCTGGGTCAAGCGAGCTGAGACTCCGATCGCGGGGCTGAGTGGGAGCCAGGGTGAAGCACACGGTGAGGTGATCGCTTCGGTCATTGGGACTGACGACGTGGATCTTGGATACATGTCGCCACCGGGTGTCGTGGACGAACCGGAACGATCTGATCTTGACCTGACCTTCGGCAGCGTCCAGGTGAACGAAACGTCGTTGCGACTGCTCGTTAGCGACTTGCGTGCCGGCGAGCGAGGTGAAGCGCTCACACGCTTCACGAATACGGCTGATCAGAATTTCCTCAAGTATCGCAAGCTTCGTGCGTGGGCTCGTGGCGGAGGTGTTGGGTGGGACGAGGGTGACTTGGAATTCATGATCAAGGTAGGACGTGACGAGAACAACTTTTACATGTATCGGACTCCGATCAAGAGTGTCAGCTGGGAACCGGAGATAGTGGTCGATATTGAGCGATGGACAGAACTGCGGGCAGTGGTTGAAGACAGATGGCTCAGTGGAGAGCTGCCTTCCGGGGCTGCCGAGTGCGGCGGCGATTCGACGGCCTATGTTGCTTGTGATGGACCCT
This sequence comes from Gemmatimonadales bacterium, assembly GCA_037387025.1. Classification (GTDB taxonomy): domain Bacteria; phylum Gemmatimonadota; class Gemmatimonadetes; order Gemmatimonadales; family GWC2-71-9. Next base: position 6,806 of record JARRLJ010000004.1, on the reverse strand, counting down.
ATTTCATACAGATGCTCGATGCAGCCACGTCACCTCCGAATCTGGCTCGCGTGTCGGAAGTTGCCGTGGGGATATTCAGGTCCCGAGAATCCGTAGCCATACCGGAAGCCGAACTATGGGTCGACGATATCCGGCTGACCGACGTCATCGGTGATGTCGGAGTGGCATCGGCTTTGGACGTGCGTTTTGCGGCAGCGGACGTCGCCGAGTTTCGCGTTGGCTACAATCGTGTGAACGACCAATTCCGCCAGCTCGAGCAAGACCCGAGCTATGTAACGGACCAGGCTGTTCGTCTTGGGGTAGGTGTGAACCTGGACAAGTTTCTCCCCGAGCGATGGGGGTTGAGCGTGCCGCTCCAGGTGCAGTACACCGGGACGGATGCGGACCCGTTCTACGTTGCCGACACCGATGTCCGAGCGGATGGACTGCGAAATCTCCGTAAACCGGGCAGTTCGCTCACGAATCTAGACGTTGCGTTGAGGCGGGTACGGAGAGGCGATTCGTTCGTGGAACGGGCTGTGATCGACCCACTGACTCTGCGCGTGCGACAGACCACTGGATCGAGCTCTACCTCGCTCAGTGAGGCCAAGACGAGAACGCGGCAGTTCAACGCAGACTATCACAGCTTGCCCCGAGCCAAGACCATTCGAGCCGTGCCAAGTTTCATCGTGAGCTTTGTGAATTGGCTGCCTGGATTCATAAGAGACAGCGAGTTCGGCAAAGCGATCAGATCGTCAAGGCTGAGGTGGAATCCGCAACGTCTGAGATTCTCCACTACACTCATCGACAACAAGCTCGATCGGAAGGTCTTTCGGGCTCCGGTCGAGTTGCCGACCGACACCGTCATCAACCAACTGCGCGGTATCTCTCATCTGTGGCGGAACACCGCAGAGCTGGATCTGCGGCCATTCTCGTCCTTTGGTATCCGCGCGGCTTATTCCACCACTCGGGACCTGCAGAACTACGGCGACTCGACCGCTATGGGCAGGTATCTGAAAGGCGAAAGCACAGATGTTTTGGGTTGGGACGTGGGATTCGAAAGGACCAGACGCATCACTACCGGGATCGACCTCAATCCGGTACTGAGCTCCTGGCTCCGTCCCCGGTTCGTTTTCACCAGCTCGTTTGTTTTCAATCGGGATCCCCATGCCCCTGGCTCGGCTGATTCCGTTGTGGGGTCGTTCAGAACTCCTCAGAGCGCGTCCAACTCCAGGGTGCGAGAATTCGGAGCGACTGTCGACATGGCGCGGCTTTTTGGTGGCGTCTTCGGCGATTCCAGTATCGTAGCAGGACTCATGCGGGGGCTGCTGCCAACAGACCTTTCGTACGTTAGGGAACTTCGTTCCAACTTCAACGACATAAGCTTTGAGCCCAGGGTGAAGTACGAGCTCGGTTTGGGGGGCCTGCAAGACTTCCGTGTGCAAAACGGTGTAGCTTCGACCTCGGCTGGAGAGGTCAAGGGACTCACAGTCAGCGCTGGCACGCGCCTGCCCCTGGGGGCCCAGGTCCGTATCAATTACCGAGAAGGCGAAAACGCCACGTGGTACAAACGCGCTCAAGGACAGGAGAGGAACCAGCAGAAGAGCAGAGAATGGCCCTCTCTCCTTGCGTCCTGGGTTTATACCCCAGGAGCAGCCCTAAGAAGGGTGTTTTCGAGCGTTAGCGCTCAGGTTCAATATCGAATAGTGGAGCGGGCTACCTTCCAGCCGTTGCTGGACGCTGCTGCTGGTGGAGGGGGAGTGGTGAATGGTCCAAAGTTGACTGAAGACTACACGTCGGCCCTGACTCCCAGTTTGACCATAATGTGGCCCGCAGGCATCGTAACATCCGGATCCTACAGCTCAGCCAAGAACAGGCGTCTTACTTCAGGGAACACTACGAAAACCGATCAGTCAGATTGGTCCGGCAGTCTGGGTCTCCGCTTCCGGCCGCCAGCTGCCTTGAGTAGGACTCGAAACGAGATTCGCACGACCATATCGTATACCTCTTCCACCAGAGCCCAGTGCTTGTTATCAGCAGGTACCGGTGAATGTAGAACTGTATCCGACAGCCGACGTCAGGTGCTGGACGTGAGGCTCGACACCGGCTTGTCGCAAACACTGCAGGGCGGCGCCACATTCAGCTACGTGCTCAGCGACCTGCGACACTTATCGCAGAGACTTTCGCAAGCGGTATTCACCATTTATGTCGACTACAGGTTCTTCGCGGGCGAGATCCGATGAAAGTGATCACCATTCTTGTCCCAACAATGTTGGTTGCGTGCGGCGCTGGAGCCAGCGCGGAACAGGAGTTCGATGGTGTCATGGCGCTGGAGTACGTGGTGGCACAGGTGGGATTCGGTCCGCGGGTACCGAACACTGAGGGTCACCGACGGGCCGGCGATTGGATTCTGGAGCGGTTGCAGGCAACCGCCGATTCCGTGGAGGTTCAATCCTGGAGCCACGTAACGAGCGACGGAGATACTCTCCATCTACGAAACTTCATCGGGCATTTCAGACCGGAATCGACGAGACGGGTTCTGTACGTAGCTCATTGGGATACCAGGCCTGTCGCCGACAGGAGTGCAAATCTGGGAGAACAGCGACTCCCGATTCCCGGAGCAAACGATGGAGCATCGGGGGTAGCCTTGCTGTTGGGGGTGGCCGAAGTGCTTGCTAAGGCACCACCGGCCGTTGGTGTCGATTTGTTGTTCGTCGATGGCGAGGATTTCGGTAGTTTCCCCAACAGAGACGTGTTGCTCGGCTCAACGTACTACGCCGAGAAACTCGAGCCTGATGCGCCGAAGCCAATGTTTGCTGTAGTGTGGGATATGATAGGTGACAAGGACCTTCTGTTGCCCCAAGAACAGAACTCGATTCACCGGGCTCCTGAAGTGGTTCGGCGTGTTTGGGCAAAGGCTCACGAGTTGGGGTCCGGCCGATATTTTCTGAGTGAAGCAGGCAACTACATTGATGACGATCACATGCCTCTAGTAAGGGCGGGTATCGCTGCGATTGACGTGATTGATTTCGAGTACGGTCCTGGTAACCGGTTTTGGCACACCCTGGAAGACACTGTCGATAAGCTGAGTGCTGAGAGCCTGCAGATCGTGGGCGACGTTGCGGTAGCCTTGGTCAGATAAGCGCGACGTTCGGATCCTATAAGCGCTAGAATGGTTCCGCCACGCCAGTGACCAGTACCATCATGGCGTATGGCCACGAAGGACGATCGCCGGGCGGCCTTCATTCTTCTGGGACTCGCTTCAGCCGGGCTGCTGATCAGACTGCTAGCACTCAGCAGTAGTACGGCGCCAGGTGATGTTCGCTTCCGAGGAGTGGAACGGCAAAGGCCGGCGAGGGACTCACTGGCAGCTCAGGCTGGGCGGCTTGTACAACCACTCCGGCCAGGGGAACGCGTTGACGTAGATCGGGCTCCGGCGGTGGAACTGACACGGTTGCCCCGGATTGGGCCGGGGCTGGCGGCCCGGATCGTGGCGGATCGTGCCGAGAGAGGCCCGTTTGGGTCGCTAGAAGGGCTCGATCGCGTGCCCGGAGTGGGTCCCACAGTCCTGGAGGCAGTTGCCGCCCACGTGGCTTTCAGCGGCCGTCCACGGCTGGATCCAGCCGCGGGAAAACCTGTGAGGCTCAGCACAGCAAGCCTGAAGGAGCTTACCCAACTTCCAGGCATCGGTCCCAGCAAGGCAGCTGCAATAGTCGAGGACCGGAGAAAGAATGGACCGTATAGGACGGTCGAGAGCCTCATGAGGGTGCCGGGAATTGGAGCCGTGACTGTAGATCGGATCCGCAAGTTGGTGCGACCGTGAGTGCTTTGGCTTGACACGATTTCGAGTGCACATACTTTATGCCGTTGGGACTCAACGAGTTAACTAGGCTCAACCCCTCTTCCTGACCAGGACTGCGATGACGACAGCTGCGGCTGGTACAGCAGAGCGGCTCGGGGACCTGTTGGTTCGCGAAGGCCTGATCACGCGGGAGCAGTTGCTTCAGGCGCTTCAGGAACAGAGGAACACCGGGATGCGTGTGGGCTACACCTTGGTAAAGCTCGGTCTCGTAGAGGAGACTGAGATCACCAAGATGCTGGCTCGGCAGTACCGTATGCCAGCCGTGGACCTCGCGCGTTTCGAGGTAGACCAGCGAATCGTCAAGCTGATTCCAGGTGAGGTTGCCATCAAGCATACTGTCCTGCCGCTCAAGCGCGAGGGCCGCACCCTTACGGTGGCGATGTCGGACCCCACCAACATGACGGTAGTGGATGACCTCAAGTTCATTACGCGCTACGACATCTTCCCGGTCATTGCAGGCGAATACACGCTGCGGACTGCCATCGAGAGGTACTACGAACAGACCGACGCGCAGCTCCAGACGATCCTCAAGGACATGGAGGATGAGGACCTAGAGGTAATCGAGGAGGAGGAAGACGACGATGCCCCTGCTCAGATTGCCGATGATGCTCCGGTGGTCAAGCTCATTAACGGGATTCTGACGGACGCCGTGAAGCGTGGCGCGAGCGACGTCCATATCGAACCATTTGAGCGAGAGTTGCGGGTCCGCTACCGGATCGACGGGGCGCTGCAAGAGGTGATGAACCCGCCGATCAAGTTGCGCGCTGCGTTGACCAGTCGCGTGAAGATCATGTCCGCCTTGAACATCGCAGAGCGACGGGTGCCGCAGGATGGTCGCATCAAGCTCAAGATGGGGAAGCGAGTCATCGATTTTCGAGTCTCGACGCTGCCGGTAATCTACGGCGAGAAGATCGTTCTCCGGATCTTGGACAAAAGCAACCTGACGCTTGACCTGACCAAGTTCGGCTTCGAGCCGAAAGCGGAAGAAGATCTCATGAGGGCCATCCTCAATCCGTACGGGATGGTCTTGGTCACGGGACCTACCGGGTCTGGCAAGACGACGACGCTGTATTCCGCGTTGCAGCGGATCAACACGATGGAAGTGAATATCATGACCGCTGAGGATCCCGTGGAATACAATCTCCATGGGATCAACCAGGTGCTCGTTCGCACTGAGATCGGCATGACGTTCGCTGCCGCGCTGAGAGCTTTTCTGCGCCAGGACCCCAACATCGTCATGGTTGGCGAGATCCGGGATATCGAGACCGGTAGCATCGCGATCAAGGCTGCCCTGACCGGTCATTTGGTGCTATCGACGCTGCACACCAATGACGCACCGTCGACCGTTACTCGTATGATTGACATGGGCATTGAGCCCTTCAACGTGGCGAGTGCGGTAAACTTGATCGTGGCACAACGACTGGTGCGGAGAATCTGTACGGACTGCAAACAAGAGTACAAATACTCCGATGAAGAACTGAGCGCCCTCGCCATTAGCTCCGCGGACGCGGCGGGAATCACATTCTATAGGGGCGAAGGCTGTGATGCATGCGGCGGAACCGGTTACAGAGGACGGCAGGGCCTTTACGAAGTCATGTGGATGTCGCCCGAATTGCGGCGCATGGTATTGCGCGGTGCTTCTACCGCCGAGCTCAAGGATCAGGCTGTCGAGGATGGCATGCTGACGCTGCGAATGGACGGAATCATGAAGGTGAAGCGTGGAATCACCTCCCTCGAAGAAGTTGTGAAGGAAACGGCGGAATAGGACTATGCCAGAATCAGGATCAGACAGGGGCGGAGCGAGCTCGGTAAATCTCAGGTCGTTGCTGGAAGAAATGATTGAGCGCGACGCGTCCGACCTACACATCACGGCCGGAGAGCGACCCAAGATCCGCATTGACGGTGACATTACCAACTCAAAGGTCGAGCATCAGCTCAGTCCCAAGGAGACGCTCCAGCTAGCATACTCTGTTCTGACAGAGAATCAGAAGAAGCGGTTTGAGAACGAAGATGAACTGGACTTCTCCTTTGGTATCCAGAACTTGGCGCGGTTTCGCGGGAATTGTTTCAAGCAGCGCGGCTGCGTGACGCTGGTGATTCGGCAGATCCCGTTCTCGGTGAAGACATTCGAAGAACTGGGGTTGCCAGCGGCCTTGAGAGTCCTGTCGGAGAGACCAAGGGGGTTGGTGCTAGTAACAGGTCCGACCGGATCGGGCAAGTCAACCACACTCGCGGCGATGATCGACAAGATCAACAAGGAGCGGAAGGCTCATATCATCACTATCGAAGATCCGATAGAGTTCATTCATCGCCACCAAAGCTGCATCGTAAATCAGCGGGAAGTAGGTACTGACACGAAGTCGTTTGGCAATGCGCTAAAGTACGCGCTGAGACAGGACCCCGACGTGGTGTTGGTTGGTGAGATGCGCGATCTGGAAACGATTGGGGCGGCGCTGACCATAGCGGAGACCGGGCACCTGGCATTTGCCACGCTGCACACGAACTCAGCGGCCGAAACGATAAATCGCATAATCGATGTGTTTCCCTCGCACCAACAATCGCAGGTCAGGGCGCAACTGGCATTCGTGCTCGAAGGCGTTGTCACACAGACCTTGCTGCAACGTGCTTCGGGCAAAGGGCGAGTAATGGCATGCGAGATAATGATTGCCACGCCTGCAATCAGGGCATTGATCCGAGACGATAAAGTGCACCAAATCTATTCTGCCATGCAGGCAGGAAAAAAGCACGGAATGTTAACTCTGGCTGATTCCCTTTATACCCTCTACATGGCTCGCGATGTAAGCCTGGAAGAATGCTTGAGAGTGGTACCCGACCAGACTGAGTTTCTGCGAATGGTCGGCGAGCCAGTACCGGGCGAGGAGGGAGTCGCCGCAGCGATGGCGGGGCGACGTTAAACCGCATTAGGAGACCGTGATGGCTGTCTACGAAGACACGGCTCGCACAG
>JARRLJ010000003.1:0-15572 GCA_037387025.1 Gemmatimonadales bacterium | reverse complement strand
GTTCGGCAGCGATCCGGCCGTGATTGGCCGCTCGCTGTCGATTAACGGCAACCCCTACGAGGTGGTTGGCGTGCTCCAGTCGGGAGCGCGCATCCCCGGTGCATTACCGGGCTCACACGGCGACTTGTGGGTGCCGCTACAGATCGACCCGGAGGGATATTTCGGCAACAACCATGTGTTTTCCATGGTGGCGCGGCTGGCTCCGCAGGTCGCCCCCGTCACCGCCGAGGTCGAGTTGGAGCGCTTGACCCAGCTGCTACCGGATCGGTTCCCCAACGCCTACTCCCAGAGCTTCTTCGAGCGCTACGGGTTTCGCTCCAAGGTCACGCCGCTCAAGCAAGCGATAGTGGGCGAAGTGTCGCAGAATCTCTGGATCCTGTTTGGCGGAGTCGCGCTGGTATTGCTGATCGCGGCGGCCAACGTCGCCAACCTGTTCCTGGTGCGCATGGAAGATCGCCGTCACGAGCTGTCGGTACGACAGGCACTCGGCGCCAACAAGTGGACTCTGGCCCGACACGTTCTGGCGGAGAGCTGGATTCTGTCCGCCGTAGGAGGAGCACTCGCTCTGCTGGTCGGTTTCTGGGCGCTGCCGGCACTGGCCGCACTGGCGCCGGGCACGCTGCCGCGCATCGACAACGTGAGCTTCACCCAGTGGACGGTGACGTTCGTCGTGATGGCGAGTATGATCGTGGGAATCGGTATCGCGCTTCATCCCATCGCGCATTACGGGAGGAGCGACGCCACCGCGGAGATGCCCTGGATGGAACGCTACTCCACTCACGGCCGCGAGCGGCAGCGCATGCGAGCCGGTCTGATCGTGCTTCAAGTTGCGCTAGCGCTCACGCTCGTGGCGGCTGCCGGCCTGGTGCTGGATAGCATGCGCGAGCTGAGCCGGGTGGATCCCGGAGTCGAGCCGGAGGGCGTGATCACGGCCGGGGTCTTTCTCACGCCGACGCGGTACGGCAGTGACATGGAGGTGTGGACGGCATACCGTCAGATGCTCGAACGGGTTCGCGCCATTCCCGGGGTCGAGGGCGCGGGGATGACGGCAGAGCTTCCCGTGCTCGGCGGGTTCGGCTGCACGATTCAGGGATTCGAGGACCCGGACGTGTACAAGCGTCTCGACGATGCAGGCCTCACCACGTGTGCCGGGCAGGAACCGACCACGCCGGGATACTTCGAGGCGATGGGGATTCCGCTGCTCGAGGGCCGCACGTTCACCGACGGCGACAACGACGACCCCACCCGAGGTGCCGTCATAGTAAGCCGGGCGTTTGCGGAGCGGTTTTGGCCGGGCGAAGAGCCGTTGGGCAAAGGCGTCATGCCGAGCGGCCGCACTCAAGGTGCGGTGTACCGGGTGATCGGGGTCGTGGGTGACGTGCCCGCTCGCGCACTCGACGGAGAGACCGCGATCGCGGTCTACTACCCGGTCGTGCACAATTCGGACGAATCGCGGCGATGGAGCGGTGGGGTTCCCACCAGCATGAGCCTAGTCGTCAAGACCTCGTTGGCCGATCCACTGTTGCTCGCCGGCGAGGTGCGGCGAGCGGTACAGTCAGTCGACCCGACCGTGCCGGTGGCACACATAGCGAGCATGGAGGGGATCATTCGAGATTCGACGGCGCGGTTGCGATTCACGTCGTTGTTGCTGGGAATCGCAACGGCCGCGGCACTCGTGCTAGCGACCGTGGGACTCTACGGAGTCGTGTCGTATCTGGTGACTCGCCGTACCCGCGAAATCGGCATTCGGATAGCGATCGGAGCAGCGCCCTCGACAGTCCGCCGTGAAGTGGTACGGCGCTCACTGCTGCTCGTGACCGGCGGTGTGGTCATCGGCCTGCTGCTCGGCATCGCTGCAACCCGCGGGATGCAGGGGATCCTTTACGGAGTCGAAGCGACCGACCCAATCACGTTCGTGAGAGCCGCGTTGGTGTTGATCCTCGTGGCCGCGTTGGCGTCGTGGCTACCAGCGCGTCGGGCCGCGAAAGTGGATCCGGTGGAAGCTCTCCGCGCGGAGTAACGCCGCGGATTAACGCGGATACGGGCGGATGAACGCCAACGTGAACACCACTGATTGACGCGGAAACCAGCGGACTAACGTCGGTAGTTCACGCCGGTCTGCGGATGGGGCCCGGTCTAACTCACAATGCACGGCATAGTGAGACCGTGCCACGTCGTGCCGCAACCCTCCGACACCCAGACTACAACTTCGTTCTTCTTATTCTCCACAAAGTCCTGAAACGTCTCGTCATCAGTGAATTCCACCTTCATACCGCTCTGATCGTAGAGTTCGCAATACACACAAGAGCTTATGGGGTTCTCGATGTGATAGACAAACTCCCCGTTCCACTCGTAACGATACACCGTTATTCCAAACGTCTCCGGGATGGCGGCGATGGAGTCAACCTTCGCCTTCAACCAGACTGGCGTGTCCCTATTGTAGTCAAACGTAGACCCTGCGTCACAAGCGGCTAATAGTAAGGATATCAAAAAGCTAGGAATGAGGATTAACCTAGACATCGGTGACTCCCCGTGTTGTTCGCACTGCACGCCGAGACCGGTGTGCGCTTCCCTTTGGTCACATCTAGTTACCCCTGACACGCCAGAACGATACCGCTCGCTGCAGGATCTCTACTGACCGTGTCCCATGCCTCCTGCAGTGACATTGTAGATTTGAGGCACGATCTTCCAGCGGCCGTCAATGTCTCGTCGCACGACGTGTCCCTTGCCCGGACCGAGGGCGGACTCCCACCCGGCCGGGGCGTCACGCGCCACTACATCGGTGTGGCGGCGCTGGACTTGGACGCCACCCCTCCTGCCACGAGGTTATACATCCACGCGAATATCGCGCCACAGACCGCGCCGTCTACGATCGCATACATTGTCGCGACGATTACCGAGCCGAAGCCGGCCGGACCGTGATACCCGGGATAGACCGAGGCCATCAACTCAAGGAACGCGACTCCATACGACGGAAAGATGAGATTGACGATTCCCATGAGCAGTAAGCATGCGCCCATCAACACAGCACCAACGATTGCGAGTGCTTTGATGTTGAACACCATTGCAGCACCTCCTGGGGAAGATTGTCGGTAGGTCCGGGTCCGTCGGTTCTTTAGTAGCGGGTTGGCAAGCGACCGGAAAGGCCGGGGCAAGTAAGGAAAGAGCGGTGCGGAGCATACGATCCCTTCCGGACTCTGAAGGGCGACTCCTGAACCGGTGCAAAACTACACAAAGCGTCAGTCGTTGGTAAGTGCAGGTGAGACTTCGCCCACCCTGCCAAACACCAATGTGTTGTTGGTCGTTGAATCAGCGTGAGGGGATGGCGCGAACGTCCAGGAGGAACGTGATCTCGTCTTTGACTTGGACGGTGCCAAGCGCGGTTCTGTACGGTCGGATCCCGAAATCACTCTGCTTGATCGCGAACGACCCGTGAACATGGAGGACCGGGGGCGTCAATTCCAACACGAGATCCATCTCCACCGGTTGTGTGCGGCCAACCATTGTAAGGTCACCCCGGAGATGCACCGTGCTGTCCTGGAACTCGACGGCGGTGCTGGTAAACCTAATCTCGGGAAAGCTGTCGACGCGCAAGACTTCCTCACGCATCGTCCGCGTGATATCGGGTATGTCGGACGAGTCGCTCGCGGGGACAACGAGCAGGCTATCCGTTCGAACCCTCACAGTGACGCTCGACTCCGACGCGTCACGCGGTTTGTAGATCACGGTGCCTTCGAAGGCGTGTGCCCTGATATCGTGCTCGTGACCGAACATGCCGAGCAGGCCGCCCTTGTAGGTGTGCACCTGGAGCCTGCTCGCTTCGGGGAGAATCCGGTAAGTCTCCGGCCAGTCCTGCGCCACCGTCACGGGGGTCTGGTACAGCAGGGCAATGACCGCCAGTGCCCCAGCATGCCGGCATCTCACGGCATTTCTATCCTCGCGCTCACCACGTAGGGCACCTCGAGATCGTCCCGTGTTACAGCGTAGATTCGACCGTTGCGGAATAGGGGCGTTGGATACCTCTGCATGACAAACGGCAGTTGCACACGCCCCAGGTAGCGGCCCTCGGAGTCGAAGACATCCAGTAACCGTCCCTCGTCCGCATTACTCGTCATGGGCATTACCCACAGCCGATTCGCATCGTCCAAGAAGAAGGTCCTGAATGCCGGCTTCACCGCGGGAATCCTGGACCGGTCTACCTTGCCTCCCTCGCGCACGAAGTCGTCAAATCCCTCGAGTTCCCGCTCGATATCTGCTTCGGTCACCGCGATCGATTCGTGCTCCCGGGACACGACCCGCAGCGTATCGCCGTCCAAGTTCGTCTTGAACAGCCGATAATCGCTCGTTACACCGAACCAGATGTCTCCCGTGCGGGCGAGTTCCCACCGCATGCCCGGTGTGAACGGAATGCTCATGCGCCAGAAGCTGTTTCGCGTGCGCAACTCGAAGAAAGCATCACCGGCATCGTAGCGCGGTACCTGGAATGTGTCGGCCGGTTCCATGTTGGCGTCGTACCGCACCATCACGAACTGTTCCTCAGGTTCGGCTTCGGTGTCGATGCCATAGTTGTAGAACGCACCAGTCGTATCGAAGCCACCCGGCCAGGGACTGATGATGTAATTGCCAATGGTGCGGTGGCTGGTCACGTAAGCGCCGGAAGTGTCGAACACGGAAATGCGATTGTTCCCCGGATCCACCATCCACAGGGTCCCGTCGGGGGCCCAATCCATCCCTATTACCTGCTTGAACTCACCGGGCCCGCCGCCCTCACGGCCTACAGTGCGAATGTGCTCGCCGGTGGGTGCGAACACCCTCAGTTCGAGCGCTTGGCGCTCATACACGTAGATGTTGCCGTTCTCGTCTACTTCCATGGATCCGATACCGCCGAACATGTCAGGGCCGTCGCCTTCGAGCGTGCCGATCCGCACTTCCTCTATCACACGCCAGGCGGTCTCCGAGCCCCAGATACCATCGCGAGGATTGCTTAACAGCACCGACCCGTTCGCCAGCGTATCCATCGTTCCAGACCACATTGTTGCAGCATTCGACTCCGACGGCGAGCAGCCGCTCGAGCTGCCTAACGCCAAGAGCAGTGACGGGACGACGAATGGTCCGAGTGCGGACAGGCCGGTTGTTGAACTGGACATTTGAGGCTCCCTTTATATCGAACTCCAGGCTGTAATGCCCCCCGTTATGTCGAACCCCGGGCTGCCGCCCGGGGTTTGTCAGGCTACGACGCGCTCCCCACCTCCAAATGAGCTTCCTACGTTACCGCGAGCGCTTCCGTCAGTTGCGCTGCGGCCGCCCGCCGGCGCTCAGGCCGCAGCTCGAACATCAGGTACAACGCAGGTGTGACCGTGAGCACCAATATGGTAGAGCTGGCTAGTCCACCGATCAGCGCGTAGCCCAAGGCATTCCAGATGTTGGCATCGGCGTATTCACTGAACAGTACGAGGGGTAGCAGACCGAATATGGTAGTGGTGCTAGTCATTAGTATCGGCCTCACACGCTCCAACGTGCCGCGCAACGTAGCCTCTGCGAGCGGCAGACCTTCCTTGCGCCGCAGGTGGTTTACGTGATCCACGAGCAGGATCGCGTTGTTCACCACAATGCCGCCCATCATTATTACGCCGATGTAGGCTTCGCGCGTGAAGCTGGCGTCGGTGTAGAAGAACATCAGAAAGACGCCAATCAGCGCCATCGGTACGGTGAGCAGTACGCATAGCGGTTGGCGCAACGACTCGAACAGGGCAGCGGTCACCATGAAGACGAGAACCAGGGATACCGCCAACACGCCGTAAATCTGCTTCTCCTCTTCCCAGTCCCAGCGCCACGTGTCGCGACCTTCGATCTTATACCCGTCGGGAATCTGCGTTGCGTTGATTACCGCTTCCTGCACGCGATCTCCCAATTTCGAAGGTCCACGAAACTCGTAACTTACGTTCCGCTGATATTGCTGATCCTCTCGCACGACCCGGTTGAGCACTTGCCGCTCCTCGACGCTCGCCAGGTTGCCGAGACGCACACCCTCACCCGACTGAGACCTGACCATCAGTTCCTGAAGCCGCTCCACATCGAATTCCTCATACCCTTCCAGCTTCACTTCGAAGTCGACCTCTTCTCCGTCTATGCGAATCGGGGTCGCACCGGTTTGTCCGGGTACGGCCGACAACACCTGGTAGACCACGTCCCGAACCGAGATTCCGTGCAGGCCCAATCGCTGGCGGTCGATTGAAAGCGCGAACTCGGTGACCTTGTCTCGCGTAGCCACGAAGTATCCCATCGAGTTGACATCGACTTCACGTACGCGGGAGAAGCGTTCCAGACGCCGACCCATGTCTTCCGCAATCTCCCTTACCTTCTCGTAGCTGTAACCCAACACCCTGATGGTGTAGTTGGGTGCGCCTCCACCACCTCCGTAAAACGATGGACCGTAACCGTACACACGCACCTCGGCGCCGCCGAACAGATAGCTGTACGCCAGCAGTTGCTCCTTGATCGCAACCGGAACCATGGTGTTCTCGAGCGAATCGGGGAACGTGACTTGCATGCGTCCGAACTCAGGCTGCACGTAGGTGGTGAAGCGCTCGATTTCCGGCATTGTCTTGAGCTTGTCTTCGAAGAAGCGCGCCAACTCATCTACCCGCTCCAGCTCTGCGCCCCGCGGCAGCCGTATCTGGATGTCGATGTACGTATCGCTCCCACCCCAGCGACCCCAAACGATGCCGCGGTTCACGTACTTGTGGAACACGTAGAAAGAGGACCCGAATGCCACGACGGCCAATCCCACGGTTATTAGAGGATAGATCGGCCATTGCCTTTTCTTGGTGAGCCGCAGGGTGAAGCCGAGAACCGCGGCGTAGAACCGAACGTAGATGGGCGGTCGAGCAGCAGGTTGCTCGGAGTCAGCGGACTTGCCTTCGACCCGAGCACCACCGGGCAGCCTCACCGCATTGGCGCTGGTCAGCACCTTGCTCGCCAGCGCAGGAATGAACGAGAACGCTACGAATAGACTGGCAAAGAGACTCATGCCCACCACTATCGCCAACGGCACATAGTAGACCCGGAGTTCTCCCTGCAGGTAGACGAACGGGATGAAAACGATGATCGTCGTCATCGTTGCAGCCAGAATCGGCAGCATTACCTCGCGGGCCCCGGTTTCTGCCGCGGCTGCGCCTTCGAAACCTTTTTGCCGTTTGCGATAGATGTTCTCCAGCACAACGATCGCATTGTCGACAATCAGGCCGAAGCCCATGGCTAGACCCATCAACGTCAGCACGTTGAGCGTGAACCCGCCGAAGTAGATCAGGTTGAGAGCTATGAGGATCGAGAATGCGATGGTGGCGAACACGATCGCGGCCGAACGGAACGACCTCAGGAATAGGAGCAGCACCACAAAGATAACCGCCGCGGCGATGATGGCCCTTATGCGCAGGTCTTGTAGTTGGCTCTTGATGTCCTCACTCTCATCGTCTTCGAGAATCAGCTCCAAGCCGGTGGGGTGGATGTTCTCGATTTCCTCCAGGCGCTCTTTGACCCGGTCGGCAACCTCCACCGTGTTGATCCCAATTTCCTTGAAGATGCGGAATGAGATCGAGGGCTGTGCATTGATACGGTTCAAGGCCGTCGGGTCCTCATACGTGTCGTGCACCGTGGCGACGTCCTCGATTCGCACAATTCGGCCCCGGTCGGTTAGCAGCGGCACCCGCCGTATCTCTTGACCCGACTTCGTGCTGTGCCTGATGGCCACGGTGCGAAGGAGCCCGTCCATCTCCACCGCACCAGCGTCGGCCACGTACTCGAGTTCGGCGATACGCTGTCTCACATACCAGGAATTGAGACCCAGTGCGTCGACCTTGCGCTCGTCCAATTCGATCTGTAGCAACCGGTCGCGGCCTCCCTGGACCTGCACCGTTGCCACTCCCTCAAGCAGTAGCAGTTCCGGCACGACACGGTCGTCTACATGGGCCCTGAGCGCCTCCTGCGTGTACGGGCCTGTCACTTCGTAGCGCAAGAACGGAGTTGACTGGTCGGCAAACTCGTCGGGAACGTACGGGGTGACCCGAGGAGGTCGGACTCCCGGTGGCAGATCCTCTTCCAGCACGGTGAGTCGCTCTGATAGATCGAGCCGGGCGAAGTCCATATCGGTGTCGCGCTGGAACTCGACCGTGATAGTTGCGTTCGCATATCCACGGAGTTCCTGCGAAGTGGAAGTGATCTTCTCGACACCGCGCACCTGCTGGATGGCGGCTTCCATCGGTGCGGTTACAAAGGCTTCCATTGCCTCGGGTGACGCCCCGCGCCAGTCGGCTGTCACCGTGAGCTGTGGCAACTCGGTGTCTGGCAGTAGCTCAATAGGTATGTTGCGCCAGGCGGCCACACCGAGCAGCGCAACACCGAAATACGCCATCGTGACAGCGACGGGTCTGCGAATCGATAGGCGGATCACTCGGCGCCTTCCTTCCCGAACTCGTGTCGGCCCAAGCTCGCGCCCGCTGATGATCGGCCCGGGTTGGCCGTAACACCTGCGCCACCGCCCGCTCCCGTGGCCACTCCTCCGGTGATCCCCGCAGCAACGGCCGAAAACCCGAACGCGGCGCGAATCTTCTGTCGCATATCGTCGAGTAGATCATACGCGACTGGTACGACGATCAGGGTCAGAGCCGTCGCGCTGATCAGGCCGCCGATGACCGCGATAGCGAGCGGTGCTCTGAGGTCTGCTCCGCGGCCCCACCCAAGCGCCATCGGAGTCAGGCCAAGCACAGTCGTGACTGTCGTCATGACGATGGGACGCAATCTCACGCGCCCGGCTTCGAGAATGGCCTCGCGTAACGGCAACCCAGCGCGGCGCATCTGATTGATGAAGTCGACTTTGACGATCGCATCATTCACTACTATGCCGACCAGAATCACGAGCCCGATGAGGCTCATCGAGTTGAGCCCTTGACCGGCAATGAACAACGCGGCGGCTGCACCCACGGTGGCGAGTGGTACGCTGAGCAAAATGGTAAATGGGTGCACGAATGATTCGAACTGTGCAGCCAGAATCATGTACACCAAGAGCAATGCCAGGCCAAACGCAAAGGCCAAATCTCTGAAGCTCCTGTCACGCTCTTCATTTTCACCGCCCACTTCCACTCTGAGACCGCGCGGCGCCGGGTTGGCAGAGAGAATCGCACGGACATCGCTCAGAGCATCGTCGAGGCTTGCGGCGGCATCGGCGTAAACAGTGACGGTCCTCGCCTGCTCCAACCGGCGTATCTCAGCCGGTCCTACCGTTTCCCGCGAAGTGACTAACTGTCTCAGGGGAATGCCATTCACCTGAAGTACATCCAGCGTTGCCGCCGAACGGCGCTGGTTTTCGGGTAACCGGATTACGACTGGCACCTTCTCGTCGAAGTCGACGAATTCGGTTGCAGCCAACCCGCTCATGGAATTCTCTATTGTCTGGGCTATCAACTGCGGCTCGATCCCGAAGGCGGCCGCTCGCTCGCGATCGATCTCCACAAGCAGCTCGGGTTGGCCTTCTTCAACGGCCATGCGGACATTCGTGAGCGAAGATAGCGGCTGCAGCCGTCGCTCGACTTCCTGAGCGTAAACCCACGCTGCGTCGAGGTCGTCACCCCCCACTCTTACAGCGAGGTCTGCTTCGCTGCCACCGAGGATTCTCCCCAGCGCGGTGGCAGTGCCGGTTTCCAGCGTCAGCGTTCCCACCGGGAACTGCGCCAAGGCGGGTCGCACCCGATCGATCGCCTCCGAGGTGCCCGCTCTTGGCTTCAGGCGCACCTCCAGCACCGCGGTGTTGAGACCGCTCTCTTCATCTTCCACTCCTGCCACCGCTTCCTGCCGCCCGACCCTGGTGAACACGGCATCGACTCCCGGATCGGCCAGGAAGATCTCCTCCAACCGCTCGGTGGCCACGGCCGTCTCGTCGATCGCCGTTCCCCGGGGCAGATCCAGCCGCGCCCGAAACGCCCCCTGGTCGACATCCGGCAGAACGCTGCGGTCTAGGGTGGCCCCGATCGCGACCCCCACGAACAGGGTGAGCGCAGCGAACCCGACCACACGCCCTTTGTTGTCCAGCGCCTTTTCCAACAAGCCGTGGTACCATTCGGCGAACACCGCGAACCGGCGGTCGAACCAATCCAGCAAAGGCCTGAAGAACCGGTGTATCGCCGAGCCGATTGCGTGGAACATCGACCAGGCCAGGCGCCTGAGATATGAGCGCTGCTTCGTGGCATCGGTACCGGGAACCCAGCGGGCTGCCATCGTGGGCAGCAGTGTCAGCGCCACGATCAAACTCGCCATCAAGGCAAAGGCAACGGCAAACGAAAGAGCACCGAACAATTCGCCCGCCACGCCCTCGATATAGATGATTGGCCCGAAGACGCTGATCGTCGTCAACGTGGATGCCGTTATCGCTCCCTGCACTTCTTCTGCGCCACGAGCCGCCGCCTCGTTCGCACCTGCTCCCGCTTCACCGTGACGGAAGACGTTCTCTAGCACCACGATGGAATTGTCGACCAACATTCCCACCCCCAGCGCTAGCCCGCCCAAGCTCATGATGTTGAGCGACACGTTCGCCAGATCGAGCAAGGCAAACGACGCGATGACAGAGATCGGTATCGCCAGTGCGACAGCGATGGGATACCGTGCGTGCCGCAGAAAGAAGAACAAGACGAGGAAGGCCAGGATACCGCCGAACACCAGTGCCTGCACTACGTTCGAGATGGCGTCCGTTATGAACCCCGCTTGGCTCATGGCCACGTCTAGCTGCACCTCCGGGTACTCGGCCCGCAACTGATCGAGCACTTCGTTCACCCGGTCCGCCACACGAACCGTGTTGGAGCCGGATTCCTTGAACAGCAATAGCCCTACTGCTTCGTGTCCGTTGTAGCGGGCAATCGACTCCCGGTCTCTGAAGCCATCCTCTACGGTGGCTACGTCGCGCAACAGCACGAGGTTGCCTGCGCCGGTAGTGTCGTTGGGACTCGGTCCCAACGGTACATCAGCGATCTCGTCAACCGTTTGAAACTCGCCCAGCGTTCTCAGCGCATAGGTGTAACGCCCTCTCCTTATTCTCCCGCCCGGGGCACTCTGGTTCGCCGCGTCGAGCACCGCACCGATGTCCTGAATGGTGAAACCGTAACTGTCGAGCAGACGTGGGTTCACCTCAACGTGAATCTCTCGTTCGAGCCCGCCGGCCAGTGCCGCTTCCGCTACCCCGTCGACTTGTTCCAGCCGCCGTTTGAACACCGTTTCCGCCAGCTCCTTGAGAACGGCGAGGTCACCGCGCGCGGCAACACTCACCGCCATGATCGGCTCGGCACTCGGATCGGTGCGCAACACCGCGGGCCGCGACGCCATTTCGGGCAGGTTGCCGCGCAGATTGTCCAGTTGCTCCCGCACGTTGAGGACCGCGAAGTCCATATCGGTGCCCCAGGCAAAACGCAGCGTCACCAACGACACGCCCTCGCGTGAAACGCTCTCGACCCGCTCGGTCCCCGGCACCCGCGCTACCTGCCTCTCGATCGGCTCGGTCACGAAACGTTCTACCTCACTGGGTCCAACATCTGGATATGTCGTGTAAACGACGAGGCGGGGATAGGAGACGTCGGGCAGCAGATCTATCGGAAGCCGGGCGAAGGATATGATTCCCAGCATCGCTATGGCCAGAAACAGCATGGCCACCGCCACCGGCCGCTCAATGCAACGACTTGATATTGACATTTATATGATCCTGAGCCGACTCACGGCCGCACCGACCGGCCGACCAGACGCTCCAGTTCTACTACTGCGTTCGTATATGTCAAACGCGCGCTGAGCGCCGCGCGGGCATCGTTGACAGATTGCCCTACTACCTGCTGCAGCTCCAAGAAGGTTGTCATACCGAGTTGATACTGCTCCCGCATCATGTCGACACGCTGAAGACTCAGGTCCGCCGAGCGCTCCGCGAGCAGCAACTGTTCGTGGTAGTTCTCCACATCAATCAACGCACTCCGGATCTGGCGCTCGAGTGCCAGCCGTGTCCCCCGCAACCGCTCGTGTTGCAGGTCCTGCTGGGCAGCGGCCTGTGCAATGCTGTTGGCAGTGCTGAAGCGGTTGAAGATCGGCCACGAGAGAGACAGGCTCGCCGACCAGGACCGATTTTGCGGATTGAAGTTCCACAGGCCGCCGTAACCCTGCTCGCTGGCGTTGCGGTTGAAGTTTCCGGACAAAGACACGCTGGGCCAGCGTGCCCCACGCGCGCTGCTCGCGGCGTAGTCAGCCTGGGCGGCGTTGGCGGTCGCCTGAAGCAATTCTGGGCTCTCCCGCAACACTAAGTCGACGAGTGCGTCGGAGTCGAGCTGCTCGGGTGCGAACGGTTCCGGAAAATCTCCGTCTATCTCGAGTTCAATGGACTCGTCTAAGCCAATCGCCTCGGCGAGCCTGAGTAACGCCTTACGGTACTCTCCCTGCGCACTGGCCAGTTGTTGCTCCTGGCTAGCCACGGCGGCCTGACCACCGAGCAGGTCGGCCTGATCTCTCGCCGCCACACGAAACAGCCGCTCGGTCGTAATCAGGTCCTCGTTCCGTATGCGGAGGATCTCCTCCTCGATCTCGATCGAGCGCAGCGCGAATACCACCTGATAGAACTGGTTCTTGATCTGCGCATCCAGTTCCGCTGCCTGGAAATCGACACCATGGTGGGCTGCTTCTGCACCCGCCTTTGAGCTCTTCAGGTTGTACACATTCTGCAGGCCATTGAACAGTGTGAGGTTCGTGCTCAGACCCTGAGACGAGTAGCTGCTTTCGATCGTACGGGTCTCATCGACACTGATACTGCCACCGAAATCGTCCTCACCTATGCTGGTGATACTCCGAGAACCGCTGAAACCGAGGTTGGCATTGAGATTGGGAAGGAACGCGCCCGCCGAGGCTCTTACGTCCGGCCCCGTTGCGTCAGCTTGCACGACGGCCTGGCGGTAGGCTGGATTCCACTCGCGAGCCAATTCCAACGCGTCCTCGAGCGTTAGCCTGGCCGGAGCCTGTTGCGATGAGACGGGAGAGGCAGCAAACCAACACGCGAGACACAACAGCCCTACTCCGGCCGATTTCATTGTGGCCTCCCACCGGCTTCTCGGACATTGGTCACGAGCCGGATCGGAGCATCGTGTGTGAGGGTGAAATGGCCGTCCACGAGCACTATCTCACCCGGCTGCACCATGTCCGTTTCGGGGTTCGGAATGATCTCCACCAGCGAATCGTTCATCAGTCCCGTAGTCACGTAGCGCCATTTGGCCAGGCCCTGTTGGCCTTCACCCTCGAACACAAACAACATGTTCCGGCGATCGCGCTCTACGATCGCGGCACGTGGTACGAGGATGCGGTCAGCGAATGTCTGTGCTTCGAGCGACACGCGGGCGTACATGCCGGGAAGGATGCGGCCCTCCGGATTGGGCACCAGTACCGTCACACGCGCCGTCCTGGTCTGTTGCTCCACCACCGGGTTGATGGTGCTGATCGTCCCGACGAACGTCTCTCCCGGGAAAGCGGAGAACGCAACCGACGCCCTCCTGCCGGGCCGGAGGTAGCCCACCTCTCCCTCCAGGACCTGGACCTCGACCTTGATAGGGTCTATATCCACGACCGTGAGCAATTCGTCGCCGGTCCGAGCGTGCTGGCCCTGCACTACCTGGATGCTTGCCGCCCTACCCGCAAACGGCGCCTCAATCTTCGTATATGACAGCTGCAGCCTCGCCTGGTCTACGGACACCAGCGCCTGATCGAGTCCGCTTCTGGCCCTAGCCACCCGCTCGCGCTCGGCCCTGACTTCGGGGTCCGTGATCTGGTCGTCGAACAGGGTGAGCTCCTGATAGCTAGCCTGGGCGCTGGCCAGACCTGCTTCGGCATTGGCCAGGTTGAGTTGGTACTCGGTCGAATCGATCTCGAGCAGAAGCTGGTCACCTCTAACCCGATCGTTCTCCTGCACGTGGATCCGTGTAACCCGCCCCTGCACCTGGGCCAACATCTTGGATCGCTTTACGGCAGCCGCCTGCGCCGCAGCGGAGACCGATACGATCAGCGTATCTCGAACGACGACAGCACCTTCGACAGGAATACCGAGGTCGGTCGAGAACGTCTCTGTGGCAGAGACCGCGGGACGGTCTTCGTCCCCCGCTCCAGGATTGTCGTTGGAATCGCCGGACCCTTGGACACGGCGGTATCCGCCATAGGCGGCCGCGGCTACGGCCGCGACCCCCACTACTCCTATGATTGCCTTGGAAAGGGCCATAATGAAGTCACTCGGATATGAGATTTTTCGGCGCTGGACCGGCACACCGGCATTGAACCTGCAGCCGATTTTTACACAGGTCCACTGTTGCGCGCGTCGGGCTGCACCACCCGGTCACCTGACGAGCGACAACAGGGGCGGCACAGCCAGCCCTTAGATGCCTGGCCCAAGGGTTTGGTTGCGCATGACCAATATGCGGTCCGGCTGATGGATCGCTATTTCTGGGGTGCGCCGGCCACCGACGGGTGCCAGCCGGAGCTTGAACCTGCGGCCCCGGCAAGCCACTATAGGACAAACGGAGTTTCATTACTGGATCCGTCATTCTTGGATCCATTCCTGAACGGATAGGAAGACCAGAACGCATGGGCAGGCTGACAGCCAGACTCCTTAGACCGTCGATCGCGATCAGTGTCGGACACCCAACCGCAATGGTGCTGGCACATTCGACGGTAGAGCGTCTCGGCGGTGCGCCCCGGCACGTGTCCCCGGTACAACTAGCTCAGATGCTGGATCGGACCGACCAGTTCCTGGCTCTGATCTATGATCTGGCGCCTTGGAACATCAGCGTGCCGCCCCTCCTCACCGCACTACGCCTGAGATATCCGGACCTACCCATACTGTTGTATGCTCCCAGGAGACCAGAAGTTTCAGAGATCTTGGGTCAATGCGGCCACCTCCCCGTGCTGCACGTGGCCCAACAGACCCATGACCGGAGGGATCCCCGGGCCTTGGAGTCGCAGGTATCCTGGCTTTTCACTGCGGCCTATGGAGGACGTTTGCTCCATCTCGTCGAACTCTTGTTGCCCAATCCACCCTCGAGTGTGCGGCGCTACATCCGGCATACCATCGAACGGTTCAGTGAAGGGGCAGGTGAGGCAGCGCTTACAGTAGCATCCCTGGCAGCCGAGATCGATGTGCCCGCGCGCACCCTGCAACACGCCATGGAAGCGAGTGGTCTACCGTCTCCAAAGGGATTGCTCGACTGGCTCACTCTGCTGTTCGCCTCACTCGCCGCCAATGTTACAGGTCGCACCATCGCAGCCATCGGCCGCGACATCGGCGTTGATGCGCACCGGATGTACCGAATCAAGGGGCGCCTACTACCGGAACTCGTGGGATCCTCGACAAGTGGTGCCGCCCAGTTGTTCGACGTCACCTTCCTGGCATTCGCCGAAGCCTGTCGCGTATCGCGCGGTACGGCCAACACCCTGCTGGAGAAAACCGCCTAGCAAGTCTTCCACCGGACTGCATTACTTCGTGCGGCTGGAGAGGTACGTACGCCACGCCAATCCCCGTG
>JARRLJ010000002.1:29565-33499 GCA_037387025.1 Gemmatimonadales bacterium | reverse complement strand
CGCCGCTACCCACCGGTTCAGGTTCTATCAGGTGGATTCGTGGGAATCTGCGGTCGATGCCATTCTGAGCCAGCCACTGGAGATGGCCGTGGTAGACCCGGCCCTGTCGGGGGAGACCAGAGCTCAGGAGATCGAGCGTATTCGGGTTTTGTTCCCTTCCCTCCCAGTCATCATCTACGCAACGCTGTCGCCCGACCTGGCGCCGGCACTGCTGCGACTGGGCCAGGCCGGGCTCACGCAAGTTGTCATAGCGGAACACGACGACCATCCCAATCGTCTGAGCGACCTGCTGGCAGCAGAAACGTCGCAAGCGGTATCGCATCAGCTGATAGCGGCGATATCCGATCTGCTGGCGGAGTGCCCGACCGAGCTGCGCTGGGCGATAGAGACCATCATCCGAGAGCCAACTTCCGTGCAGTCGGTGCAGGAGCTGGCATCACGGGCTAGAATGGACCGGCGTACCTGCCTGCGGTGGTTTGCCCGCGTTCATCTGCCACCGCCCAGCGTCATATTGACGGTTCTCCGTGCCGTCTATGCGCACAGATTGCTGCAGGATCCTGGCTACACGGTTGAAGACGTGGCAGCCAAACTTGGCTACCAGCAAACGCGCACGTTCGCGCAGAACGTCAAGGAAGTGCTCGGGATGACTCCCGGGGAACTGCGGGTGGCGCTGAGCCCGGAAGAGGCCCTGGCAATAGTGCGGACCAAGTACTTCGGCGAGACCGATCAAGTGCTGGCTGATGCGTCATAAGAACCGGTCAGTTCTAGTTGTGGACAACTATCCCAATGTCCGCAAAGTGCTCGGCGAGGCCCTGCGTCAGGCACGTTATGAGGTGCACGTAGCTGCGTCCGGCGAAGAGGCGTGTGAAATCCTGAGGCATGCCTCGATAGACGCGGTGCTGATGGACTTGCGGATGCCGGCAATGTCGGGCAAGACGCTGTTTCACGTGATCATTAGCCAATGGCCGGAACTGAGGTCGAGCGTTGCTGTCATGACCGGAGACCCGGATGCCAGCGACCATGAACCGTGGCTCAGGCTGTACGAACTCCCCGTCGTCATGAAGCCTTTCACCATGACTAACATGCTCTCCCTTCTGGAAACCATGACCGCCGATTTGCCGCGGGAGGTAAACGGGGAGTTCTGATGACGATCGCCGGCGCCCGTGTTGACGATCCGCTGGCGACCCTACGCGAGTATCGCCAGCTTGCTCCTTGGAACCTTCGCGATCTCGCGACGGTCACCGCCGCCATCCTCGAGTCTTCCGGCGTCAGGCCGATAAATGCGGCCGCGAGTCCCCTACCCAACGAACGCACCATTCGATACTACGTGACGCGCGGTTTGGTAACCCCACCCGACGGCCGGGGGACCGCTGCAACGTATAGCTACCGACACTTGCTACAGGTCTTGAGCATAAAGCTGAGGCAGATGGAGGGAGCAACCCTCGAACACATCAGTCAAGAACTGAAGGAGCTGTCGGGCGATGTACTCGAGCGACGGGTTGCGGCCTCACTGGGACCAGGGCTGCCAGGCCCACGGCAGCTGCCACTCACCGGGCAGGACCGACCGGCTTGGGGCCGGTCTGGGAGGGCGCTCCGTGCCTGGTTGGTGGAGGACGAAGAAGACAAGACTGAGGACAGAGATGTCACAGCAACCCGCTGGCGGCGGCTCTTGATTTCAAGGGGCGTGGAACTTCACCTCGACGAGAGCCACCCGCTCCTGCAGATGGGAAACCGAGAGGGTGACATCGCGGATGCCGTGCGATTGGCCGTTGCCCGCATTCTCGGTCAGGAAAGAACAGATTCCAGCGCAACGCAATCCAACCCAAGAGGTCCGGACCGTAGAGGACCTGAGGGCTAACTCACCTAGCGCGCAGCGAAAAGGTACGCCACAATAAGAGGGTGGCATCAGCGTCCTTTCTCACCCCATAGCGAGGTGACTGTACTCATGACTTGGCTTTTCCTAGGGCTCTTCCTGATCGCCATCGTTTGGGCCATCTCGGCCTACAACAAACTGATCGCCCTCAAAGGTCAGACGATAAACGCGTGGAAGCAGATCGACGTGCAGTTGAAACGCCGCCACGATCTAATCCCCAACCTCGTTGAAGCAGTCAAGGGAGCGATGGGATTCGAGAAGGAGACCCTCGAGGCGGTAATACAGGCTCGCAACCAGGCTGTGAAGATTCAGGCCGATGCTGCTCCGACGGCGGGTGTACAACAACTAGCGGCCGCCGAAGCTGCTCTAAGCTCGGCACTCGGCCGTCTAAACGTGGTGGTGGAACGGTATCCGGATCTCAAGGCAACGGGTAACGTGGCTCAGTTGCAGGAAGAACTGACGTCCACTGAAAACCGCGTATCATTCGCCCGTCAGCTCTATAACGACACGGCGACAACCTATAACGTCAAGCAGCAACAGTTTCCATGGAACATGGTAGCAGGATTCGCCAAGGCTGAGGTCGTCGAGCTTTGGGAGATCATGGACGAAAGTGAAAGGGAGGTGCCGAAGGTAGATCTGTCCATGAAACCCGAGCAGTGAGCGAGAGCAACCTATTCGCGCAACAGGCGGCCAACCGCCGCCGATCCGCCATTCTGGTCGCCATTTTCCTGCTCTTCTTCGCGTGGATCGGGTTTGGTGGCGACTTGATCCTCTACCTTCAAACCACAGCAGTTTCGGCCGGCGCTGCCGCCAATAGTTCAGACGTTCCCTACCGGCATATCATCCCGTGGTTCGGGATCGGCGCCACGCTCCTGGGCATAGGATTAGCATGGTACGGATGGAGGAAAGGGCCCAAGGAGATTCTGTGGGCTACTGGAGCGTGGGAACTCCTCGAGCCGTCACGATCAGAAGAAAAAGTCTTCGTAAACGTAGTCGAAGAAATGGCCATCGCCTCAGGACTTCCCCGACCCAGTGTATGGATCGTCCCCGACAAAGACCCGAACGCTTTTGCGACCGGCACGGACGAACAACATGCGCATGTCGCTGTGACTGAAGGTTTGCTGGACGCGCTGAACAGGGACGAATTGCAGGGCGTTGTGGCTCACGAGATGGCGCACATTCGCAACCACGATGTAAAACTCATGACCCTATTGGCCGCACTGGTCGGCGTCATGGCTCTGATTGCCGACGGCACCCGGCGATTAATGTGGTATGGTGGAGGCCGGAGGAGCGGCGGCAGAGGCGGCGGCGGGAAGAAGGGTGGCGGTCCGCTGATAGCCATTATGCTGGTGATTTGGGTGATCAGCGTAATCCTCGCACCCATCGTCTCTCGACTCCTTGCTCTCGGTGTCAGCCGCAAGCGGGAGTTTCTCGCGGACGCTACCGCAGCTCAGTTCACACGAAACCCCGCCGGACTTGCCTCGGCTCTCAGAAAGATCGAAGACGCCAGCGAGCCGACCCGAGCGATCAAGCGAGGAACCGCACATCTCTGCATCGCAGATCCACTTGGCAGAAGACTGACTCACAAACAAGGCATGGTAGCAAACCTGCTGGCAACGCACCCGCCCATGGCGAAGCGCGTTGCCCGACTCAAGGCTATGGCCTACCAGTACGAAAAGACCGGCGAGATCCCGGAGGATATCTGACGTTCTCCGTCGGCGACTGGATCCTGCTTGGCATTGCAGCCTTGCTGGCCAGTGGCCTTACACTCTGGACGATACGACGGACACGGGAGGCAATCAGGCACCGCTGGGAACGCGCCGTTCTCCACGCCGTCCACAGGTTTCAGGTCCGACTCGACCGCTACAAGTTGGTAAACAAACGTGTCATTCGCGAACACCTCCTGCGTGATCCAGTCATACTGGCAGCAATGAGCGAACACAGGAAGGCAAAGAACTCGAGCGAAGAAAAGACTCGACGAAATGTCGAGCAGTACGTAGATGAAATCGTACCGTTCTTTGACGTGCTCTCATACTACAAGCTGGGTTACAACATCGCTCG
>JARRLJ010000002.1:27899-29549 GCA_037387025.1 Gemmatimonadales bacterium | reverse complement strand
ACCGGTCGAACGCGGACTATGTGATTGTCGCATACGTACTGGCGCACGGTGTGAGCATCAGCTACGCAGTAGGTGAGTGGGCTCGCGTATGGCCACTGGAGTATGTATTCAAGTCGTTCGGAGCCTACTTCGTACGGCGCGGCTTCCGTGAGCCATTGTACCACGCAGTGCTCGAGCGATACGTACAACTGATCACACGAAACGGCGTCACCCAGGGAATCTTCCTAGAAGGCGGGTTGACCCGTACGGGCCGATTCCGGCCGGCCAAGATCGGGCTTCTCGATTACGTGGCACGCACTATCATCGA
Organism: Gemmatimonadales bacterium; assembly: GCA_037387025.1. Taxonomy (GTDB): domain Bacteria; phylum Gemmatimonadota; class Gemmatimonadetes; order Gemmatimonadales; family GWC2-71-9. The sequence continues at coordinate 29,242 of JARRLJ010000002.1, read as the reverse complement.
ACCCGGCTTCGACCGTGACATCTGGCTCGTGCCCGTAGCGATCAACTACGACAGGGTACTCGAGGATCGCACCTTGATCCACGAGCTACTGGATGCGAAGGAACGCCCAGGTCGCCTCCGCCAGCTGTCATCGGTTCTCAACTACGTTCTCCACAACGTAGCACGGCTCATCCTCGGTAGACTGAAACGATACGGACGGGCAGCAGTCAACTTCGGGACACCTGTGTCACTGAGAGAGTGGAGTACCGACCACCGACGATCACTCGACCGTCCGAGAGAAGAGCGACTTCCGGTCCTGCAACATTTGGCTGATAGCCTGATGAGCAGCATCGCATCCGTAATGCCGGTCACGCCAGTTCCCCTTGTGGCCGCGGCGCTGCTTTCGTTTGGAGAAACAGTATTACGGCGTCCCGATCTCCTTGACCGCATCGACGAGTATCGCGACCATCTGTTGGCAACAGGCGGGAAACTGGTGCGGGAAGAAAGAGACCCCAGTGAGATACTCTCCCGCGCCTGGAGGACATTGAGAATGAGGCGACTGGTGGTGCGAGACGGGGATAGCTATGTCGTGTTACCGAACCAGAGGCCGCTTCTGGAGTACTACGCCAACTCGATTTCACACCTTCTGCCTGAACAGCCTGAAGCCAGGCTAATGCATCCGGCACACGAAATCGACAGCTCGTTGCCGAGATTGAGGCGAATCTAGCCGGTACGGTCACCAGCCATTACGCAGCCCCACTGCCCCTCCTGCTGCTTGTATCGTAGCTTCACGTTATGGCTGCACTCAACATTCCCATGCTACAGGCCGGTGACCGAGTTCAGGAAACCTTTCTGGTCATCGACTCGGAAACCCGTTCGCTAGATACCGGCGAGTTGTACACGTTGTTGCGAGTCGGTAACAGCACGGGCGAGATATCGACCGAGCCTTTTTGGCCCAGCCGGCAGAACGAGATCGCTGGCGTACAGAAAGGGCAAGCCGTAGACATCATCGGTGAGGTGGGGAGTTTCAGACAAAAACGCCAGCTGAAGGTCACGTCCATTCGTGTGCTCCCCAAGGAAACCGTTGACCTGTCCTCACTGCTGCCAAGTGTGGGACCAGTAGATCGATATTGGGAAACCATCGATGGGTGGCGCCGGTCCATAGGGAAGCTGCGATTGAAGCGAGTATTAGATCTCTTCTTCGAAGATGACGAGTTCAGGCTGAAGTTTGAGGGTTGCCCGGCAAGTGTGCGCGGACATCACGCACAGTTGGGGGGTCTTCTCAAGCACACAACTGAGGTTGCAGCCATAGCACGCGCGGTCGCCCGAGCCTCAGGAGCAGACTTGGATCTGGTGCTCGCTGG
>JARRLJ010000002.1:0-27854 GCA_037387025.1 Gemmatimonadales bacterium | reverse complement strand
TGACATCGGCAAGTTAGAGAGCTATCGGTGGGACGGCACGTTCGACTACACCATCGCTGGCTCGCTTCTAGGCCACGTTGTCATTGGGGCCCTGATGTTCGACCGTCGGTTGGAGATGGAGAAAGAACCGCCGTGTACAACGGAAGAGCGGCAGGTATTGCAGCATCTTATATTGTCCCATCACGGCAAGCTCGAATACGGAAGCCCTGTTCAACCAATGACGCTCGAGGCCGAGGTGCTTCACTGGGCGGACAATGCTAGCGCCAAGACTGCAAGCATGTCACAGGTACTACGCGATGAAGACAACTTTGCCGAAGGGCCGATATCCAAGCCCAACTGGCAGATTGACCGACGCCGCGTGTACCGCATGACCTGCGACTGGGGAACACAGCCCAGCGACGATCGGGTCACGGGAGAACCTGGCTGAGTACCCTTTCGGCTCGGGAAATCTGAGCCAGCGAGGTCTCGACCAATTCCCGCTCCTCAGGTCGGAGCCCAACCTCATGCGCCAGCAAGGTGAGTGCACACCTTGCGCCCGCCAAAGCCTGACACGCGTCCTCGCTGCGAGCGCGTTGCATCGCTTCACCCCGAGCCGGCATCTTGAACCAGGGAGACACGGATTGATCGTAACACACACCGAGCATCCAGCTGGTCCATTTTGACTCAAAACGGCGCAATAAAGTGGCATATCGTTTTCTTCCTCACACTGCCGATCTCATAGTCGAGCTAGAGGCACCAACCATCGAGGGCCTCTTTGTCGAGGCAACTACAGTATCCCGCAGCCTCCTGGCAGGTGACACACCGGTGGCCGGCGTGGAACAGCGTCAGATCTCCCTCTCGGCGACTAGCGCTGAGGAACTCATCCTCCGATTCGTGCGAGAGATCTTCACCGAGTTCCAGCTAGACACCTTCGTTCCCGCTGCTCTGGAGCAGCTGTCGATCACTGAAACCGGAGCCAGCGTGTTGCTGTCCGGCGAGCGCTTCGACCCGGCAAGGCACGAGCCACAACCTGAGGTCAAAGCTGTGACTCGCCACCAACTCGTGGTCGAAGAGACTGCGAACGGTTGGAGAGCGGTGATGGTCTTGGATCTGTGAATCGGGCATGAGCGCGGGTGAAGCACTGCCCGGCGCTCGGCAAGCGGATTGTGGTCGACAGTCGTCCGAACATAGAGTAGCCACATATCTTTGACATATGCCCTCCGGTCCGAACATCCGCGTGGAGCGAATCGACTCCCATCGCTGGCGTGTCAGGCGCACCGGTGGCATGCGGACCGACGGTCTCATATTCGCCGACGCAAGCCTGATGCAAGATCTGGAGGGCGACCAATGCCTTCAGCAGGTGGCAAACGTCGCCCACCTACCCGGAATCGTGGGGCCTTCGATAGCGATGCCGGACATTCACTGGGGCTACGGATTCCCCATTGGTGGAGTGGCCGCCTTTGATGAACAGGAGGGCGTGGTTTCTCCCGGCGGCGTGGGCTACGACATAAACTGTGGCGTCAGGCTCCTGAGAACACATTTGAGCGTCGACGAGTTGCGTCCGAGACTGAGAACGCTCGCCGATACCCTCTTCAAGCAGATCCCGTCAGGGGTGGGATCTTCGCGGTCGGACCTCAAATTGTCACTTCGTGAACTCAACCAGGTCCTTGATCAGGGGGCTGAATGGGCGGTCGCGAGAGGGTTTGGAACTGAGGGCGACCTCGAGTGCATCGAGGCGGGTGGACGGCTCGAGGCAAATCCCGATTGCGTCAGCAGCCGCGCCAAAGAGCGTGGTCGCAACCAGGTCGGAACCGTTGGCTCGGGGAACCACTTCGTAGAAGTCGGCTATGTCGACGAGATATACAATGCGTCTACTGCAACCAAGCTCGGGCTCGAGATCGGGACCGTAACGGTCTTCATCCATTCGGGATCGCGCGGACTCGGTTATCAGGTTTGCGACGACTACCTAGATGGGATGGTTCGTGCGGCCGATAAGTACGGGATCGAGCTGCCCGACAAACAGCTGTGTTGTGCGCCACTCTCAAGCAAGGAGGCCAAATCCTACCTTGGTGCCATGAACGCGGCAGCGAACTACGCATTTGCAAACCGTCAGCTGATGAGTCACTATGCTCGCCGATCTCTCGAATCCGTGTTTTCTACCACTATAGCCGAGAGCACCGCTTTGTTGTACGACGTGGCGCACAACATCGCGAAATTCGAAGTTCATCGCGTCGATAACGTAGAGAAGCGCGTATGCGTTCATCGAAAGGGAGCCACGCGCGCTTTCCCTCCGGGGCATCCAGAACTCAACCAGCGCTACCGCGATCTGGGACAACCGGTCCTGATTCCGGGCGATATGGGACGCTACTCATTCGTTCTCACCGGTACAGAGGGAGCTTACGCGGAGACATTCGGTTCCACCTGCCATGGTGCCGGTAGGAAAATGAGCCGGCATCAGGCAAGGAAGGTGGCCCGCTCGCGGGATGTTCCCAGGGAGCTGGAAAGCCGGGGGATCTTGATCCGTGCCGCCAGCAGACGGACTGTCGACGAAGAGATTCCCGAGGCGTACAAGGACGTCGCGAATGTGGTCGACGTAGTAGACGCAGCCGGGATCGGTCGCAAAGTAGCCCGGCTACGGCCTGTCGCAGTCGTGAAAGGATAAAAAAAGACGGCGGACTCACCCCTAAACGGGCTGGTCCGCCGTCTACACACTGGCTACCCGGAGCCAGGGGATTCACTCCCTCTGTTCTCCTTCCCGCAGCCTCCGCCTGGGCTGATTCACCCGCGGTAGGGCTTTTGGGAGCTCCGGCCTCCATCCCCATGCAGCCTGGCCAAGCCACACGGTTCACCAGTGCAAGCGCTGCGAGTCGGGTCTAGTCGCGGATCGACCCCTCACACTGCACGCCGAGGCGCCAAATCGGCGTGGACGAGGCGCGCGACTGGCCTCGCCTCCCCCGAGCAAGGTGATTCACCCGGATCAACGGACGCCTGAGCCCTTGTTTGCGTCGGCGGCCTCCCCGGAATTCTTGCTGGGGCAGTCGTCCAGGGCGTGGTCCAGGCACCGGGGCCACAGACCCTTCCCCTGAGCGGCTGGAGCAAATCTACGACTGGGCAGGAGGCACGCAAGCGCCGATGTTTCTTCGGCTTACGCCATTCGGTGTGCATTTTTTGTGGAAGGTTAACCGGCTGCTTTGTACGCTCTTGCAGTGAAGTTTCCACAATATGTGGAGTTGTGTAAAACAGTTTTACGCTAGTACTCCACAAAAGTCGTCAGCTTGCCGCGCGAACTTCGTCGTAGATGAACGGTTCGCTTGGGGCCCGGGGAATGAACAGTACCCCCCCTCCGGTAGTGGCAAACCATCCAGCCAACATGAGATTGGAGATGTCTGGAGCCGGTGGCTGAAACAGTGCCCCCAGCCACCGGCGCACGTGCTTCAGTTCGGGTGCCCTACGTGACAACATCGAGATCACACCACCTACGCCCTGGGTAGCCCTCAAGAAATGGGCGAGTGCGTGTACGCGCTGCGCGAATTCAAAGGCCCGGACTCCGGGCTCGTCGTACAAGAGAGACCCCTCATACGGGTCCGCGGGGGGTGCGTCCATTCGCGGCCCCATGTACAAGAAAAGCCGCCGGCCGTCGCGTTTTCGCTCCACCATGGCTGCCGCCGCTTCACCACTCATGCGGGCCGCATGGATGAGGTCGTCGTCAGAGAGAATTCCCACAGCCAAGGTCCACTCCAGGGCCGCAAGCGCGTTGTGGAGGGGGCAACCCATTTCCTCGTCATACGCGACGAACCGAGGGGCTTCGCCGGCACGCTGGACAAAATGTCCCAACGCCTCAGCTCGGTCCGTGAAAGTCCGAGTGTCTCTGAAAACTTCCTGATCAGACATGGCCAGTGAAGATAACTCCCGCATCGGGCGTCCAGTAGATGGCCATTGCGCTTGTATCACCGGCCGGTCAGGTTTACCCAAGCACCGCCGCAAGAGAGCAAATGACATCTGCACCAGATCCGACCAGCAAGCGCACCAGACCCGGCTCACGGATGTTACTCATCTTCGTGCTTACCGCGGTCGCTCTCACCTTGAGCGGGTTCGCCCGGCTTCAAGATGACAATCCCCTGCTGAAACGCTGGGTGGGCACTCACAAGGGACAGACTCTCTTCCTTGATTTCTACAGTGACACGATGCTGGTGGTGGATGATTCCCGGGTCGCGGATTTCATCGCGACGAACGACTCGATAGTCGTGTTCGGGGACACTTCGTTTGCCGTTCACTACCGATTCGCTCAGGGCTGGCTTCTGATCCGGACGGAAGAAGGCGACGTGATCACAATGAGTTCCCAAGGACCGTTGGCACGTCCATTGTGGGGACGGTGGCTCGGCCGGTTGAGTCGCATGGGGAACCGCATGATGGAACTTCAAATCCGCGGCAACGGCACTGCATATTGGCGGTGGATTCCTGGCGGTGAGACGACAGAAGGAGAGTGGGACCGGTTTAGCCGGATTCTCACATTCACGTGGCTTCCCGACACCGTTGTGTGGAACGGTCTGTACGATCCGATGCAGAACCAGCTCCTATTCGAAGAGGCCGTTGAGGGAAGCGGGGTCGTGGTGTTGGAGCGGTTTTTCCGCAGACCGAGCTACTGACCTCCACTGGATCCGGTCAAATGACGACCACCGGGATGAAGGCCTCTCTTTGTGAATCGAACACCGACTCCGCGTAATCCAGAGCAGCTCCCACGCGCGGATCATCCAAATCGGCAAATTTGGCGTTAGGCTCGAGTTCGCCCGTGAACTTCCGGACCAATACCAGCGAGCGGGTCACTTCACAGTGCTCGGGATCCCCGGACGTGTGCCCCGCAACGAGCAGGTCACGGAAGAACGGGAGCGTGGTTTCACTTGCCAGAAAGTGAAGAGACCCGAGAATCCTGGGGCTCAAAAAGGTTCGGAGGTGGAGGTCCTTCCGGATCTTGTCGAATAGTTCTATTAGCCTTTCTGCTGTGCCCCAGTGTGGGTAGAACCGGGCGGCCTCCGCCGCCGTCCCCACAAAGGCATGGTGCGCCCCCCACCGTAGATACCGTGCGAACAGCGGCCAGCTGTTTTGAGGATGCCTCTCTGCAAGTGTCAAGAAGGCGAAGTATCTCCTTGCCAAGGGAGCCCCGCCGTCGGCCACCACAGTGTGTAGCCCGGCTGATCCGTAGCGCTGCGCTACCAGAGCTGCCGCCGTAGCATGCTGCAACCGCTCCAGCATCGGAAGCCGGAACGTCCTCAGGTGCACTTCGTGGGGCCTTGATCCCCGCGCCAGACCCGGCATCCGATCCAGCAACCGCAGCAACAGCCCATCGATCTCACCCAGGACCCTCTCCCAGCTGGGTAGATCTAGCTTCCTAGCCCTGCCAACGGCGTCCCAGCCAACGGTCTCGACCCCGAGCTCATCCCAATACGACTCCAGGCGCGCCGAGCTTCCGGAGTCGAGCAGGACTCTAAGCACTTCCGCGAACCGAAATACTGCCTCGGGCATATGTCCAATGTAACCGGCAAGTCGGGGCTCGCGATTGGGGGGCCCTACGTTGCGTTAAAACCTTGCCGATACTAACGTTTCGCGGCGATGCTTCGAAGAATCACGAAACCACGGATCCTCATCAGGTCTCGGCACCATTTACTGACCGTTGCGGCACTGATGGCTGTAGCGACAGTGGCTTGCGGCTCTGGCAACGAGCCGGTCCTGCTGGGACTCGCCGGACCGTTTTCAGAACAGCACGCCAATTCGATGCTACTGGGAGCGCAGCTGGCCGTGTCTGAGATCAATCAGCAGGGTGGCGTCCGCGGCCGAGAACTCCGCCTTGTCGTCCAAGACGATAGTGGACAGGCCAGCACGGCAACCCAAGTCGCAAATTCTTTCTACGAGAATCCTGACATAGTAGCAGTCGTGGGGCATCTCAACAGCGGGGCCACGCTGGCGGCGGCGCAGGTGTACAACAGTGTTGGCAACCCAGTTGTGGCGGTCTCTCCTTCAGCATCGAGTTCGGGAATCACCGATGCCGGTGACTATATCTTTCGCATCTGTCCCGACGATTCCGCTAACGGTATGCAGCTCGCCGAATGGGCGTACGACCAGCTCGAAGCCCGCAGAGCGGCCATCTTGTTCGAGAATGATGTGTACGGTAGGGGGCTCAGTACCAGCTTCCGCAACAGTTTCCTCGATCTCGGAGGGCAAATCGTATCCGAGGATCCGTTCCTCGATGTGCTCCCCAGCTACGAACCGTACCTGACACGGATTCGTCTCCGCGGAGGAGTCGATGCGCTCCTCATAGCCAGCGAAAGGGGCGGCGCTGTGAACATCCTCAACACACTGGCTAACCTGGCTTACCATCCGGCCATACTGAGTGGAGATGGCATAGTCGGTATTCAAACCTCCGAAGCTGATCCAGAGGGCGTCTTCGTGTCGCTGCCGTACCTATCTGACCTAGCGAATGCCAGGAACGATGTCTTCGTTGCCGCATATCGCGAGGCCTACGGTGACGAGGAGCCGGATCATCGCGGCGCGGGCGCATACGACATAGTCCATCTTCTTGCCCGCGCCATCCGAGAAGCTGGAACCGACCGTTCACGAGTGCGTGACTACCTGGCGGGAGTCGGAACCGAAACCGAGACCTTCGAAGGAGCAACCGGCCAGATCGCGTTTGACGGCAACGGCGACGTTTCTAGCAAGGGCGTCGTCGTCGGAGTGTTCCGGGGTGGCCGCATAGTGTCGGCGCCGAAACGATGAACCTCCGGTCCACATTCAACACGCTCCGGGCGAGAATCGTCCTTGGCGAAGTGGCTCTTGTAGCCGGACTCATTTTCGTGGCCGTGATCGGGATAGGAGCGCTTCGGACGGTGCGAAACACGGTAACACAGGAACTCGCGGCTTTGACACGCATTTCCTCAGAGTCCAACGCTCTGGTAACCACTCTATTCGAACAAATAAGGGCAGCGGAGCAGTACTTGACTGACAACTCTCTGGAGGCCCGCAATACGTTCCGGACGGGCGGGGAATCGGCTTACGCCCTGCAACAGCAGATGCAGCGACTGCCGGATCTGACGGAATCCGATCGCGTAGTAATCATGCAGATAGGAGCAATCCAGGCAGAAGCGGAAGTTCTATACAGCTACTCGCACGCCCAGAACGATCTGAACCGCCGCTCCGACGCCCAAGCGGGCGCAGCAACGGCACGAGAGAAGGCGAACGAACTACTTAGGTTGGTGGGGCTCCTCTCTGCCAGTCAGAATGCTCAGGCCGAGCGCACCGCTAGTTCACTCGAGTTGGCAGCCACCGACCGAGAGCTGCTGGTTTGGACGGTGCTGGCAGTATCCATGCTCGTTGCCGCAGCCGTCGGAGTGGCGACACTCAACTCAGTCGAACGCCCCCTCACCAGACTAGTGGCCGCCGCTCGCCGTTTCGGTGACGGCGACCTGCGGCCGATAGCCCTGGGCGGGATGCCCGCGGAACTGGCCGAACTCGGCAACGCGATGGACCGGCTAGGTGGAACGTTGCGCTCCTTGGTGACAGAAGTGATGGAGGAAAGCGAACGCATTGCTACAGCGGCTGAGGACCTGTCGGCCATCAGCGAGCAGTTGGCGGCGACCGCGGGGGACATCTCGTCGGCCATGACGGAAGTCTCAACTGGCGCCCAACGACAGGTGACGAGCCTGGCTGCCAGCACTACGGCAGCGGCGGGTGTCCACGAGGCTGCCGCGGACACGGGGAAAGTTTCCGGCCGCGTCGCAGAATTGGGTGGCGAAATCCACCGATTGGCGGAAACCTACGGTTCGGACGTGAGCACCGCCGGTAGCGCTCTCGTCGAGTTGGGAAACCTGGTGCAGCAGACTGCGTCACAGGTAGAGGAACTCGATAGGCTCTCCGAGCCAATCAACGAATTCATCGACCTAATCAAGCAGATCTCGTCGCAAACCAACTTGCTCGCTCTAAACGCAGCGATCGAGGCCGCTCGCGCCGGCGAGCGTGGAGTGGGGTTTTCGGTGGTGGCAGACGAGGTGCGGCAGTTGGCCGATACCAGTGCGCGAGCCGCTGAGAGAGTGTCCGGGGCGATCAAGACTGTTCGTGATCAGGTCTCAGTCATGGCCGAGACGATGGCAGCTGGCCGTGCCCAAGTGCGCGGCGTTGGTTCTGTGTCCCGGGGTGCTGCCGAAGCGCTTGGCAAGATCGTCCACTCCATCGGAGAGATCGAGAGCGAATCGAGGCGAGTGGCAGGTGAGGCAAGCAAGAACCTAAAGGCGGTTGACCAGATATCGGCATCATTAAGCTCGGCGTCCGACGCTGCCCAATCCCACGCTTCCTCCAGTGAACAGGTAGCGGCTGCGGCCGAGGAACAGGGAGCATCCACGCAGGAAATGGCAGCACAAGCGGCCTCGCTGAACCGTGCCGCCGATCACCTTCGCTCTCTTGTTAGAGCTTTCCGGGCCTAGCGCTTCTTCTTGACCGCTTTGGTCGTCCGCTTGGTCGCTTTCTTGGCCGACTTGGCGGATTTGGTGGCCTTCTTCTTTGCGGCTTTCTTGGCGGGAGTTGAAGCCTTTAGGGCCTTCTTTTTCGAGCCCTTGGCTTTGGAGGTCCTCGTCTTGTCACCTCTACCTGATTTGGCCCTAGGATGCCTTCGCTTGGCTACCGCTTCTACCTCAACTAGCAGCTCTGCTCCCTCAGTGGACGGTATTAGGCCTCGGCGCGTGGCGTACTGGACGAGCTCTTTGGCATCCTGCGGGCGAAAATCGCCCAATCCCGCTCCTGCGCGAATCATGTTGACTATGGCGTCCGCCACCGGACTGCGAAGAACACTTGCCAGTCCGGGAACAGATTCAAGCAGGGACGACAGCTGCGTGCCACCGAGCTCGGCCGTCATGCAGAGCACTCCTTCAACCAAGTGTGAGTTTGGAGCGGCAAGCTAGCGGGAACACCATTCCACGTCAAGCGGGGCTCTACTCGGAAGGACCTTACTTAAAGTCTTTTTCCCCAACAACTTACGTATCGTCCGGGCGGAACGGCTCAGGTGGCCTTACAGTCAGCCAGCGAGTGAGCAAGCGAACGCGTTCGAAAGATCGGGGCTGGCTGAGATCAGGCTACCGGCTTGCGACCTGCTCGCGGGCCTGCCCTCCGCAACGGGTTCGGAGCTTTCCGCAGAACGCGCCATTCCGATTGCGCCAGCATCTCTCCTAGAATTGTCTGCGTACGCCGGTCAAACGGAATGTCGAGATGCATCTCTAGGCGGTACTCGGATCGGTCGGCACCGCGTCCCTGAAGCACGAATCCCGAATGTTCAGGTCGGACTGCGTCGACTTCGATTTCGACGACCGCTACATAACCCTCGTCTGCCTTCTTGTTGGGCTTCATCGTGGTCTCTTGGAAGAGGGCATATGGGTTAGAGATAACCGCAACCAGACCCCCGTCAAGTATCTGGCACCGAGTTTGCCACTCAAACCTTGCAGAACTAGATTCTGGTGCTGGCTCAACCCGGGGGGGAAGAGTGGGACGCCGAGGAATAAAGGAATATCGGCCGGCTGAGGCCCTTGAGCTTATTCTCGCCGACCGTGATCGAGAGATGCTGAAATGCCCGTCCTGTGGGCATTCATCCATCGAACGAACCCCGAAGAGACGCCTGAGCGGCTCCCGCTGGAGTTCGCACCGGCAGGTACTGCTACGCTGCGTCAAATGCGGTCGCCAGGCCGCCTACATCCCAGCCAAAGTGACGCAGCCGTCACACCGCGAGGCGGACTGATCGACCCAGTCCACGCCACTGTTGTATCGACCCACCAAATACGCTCGAATCGCCCCCACCACCGCGCCCCCTGACGATCGCTCTCGTCATGTTGGCGCCGCGGTCAGTCCACCAGATGATGTTGATGCTCAATCGGGCGTCGAGAAGATGCGGCTCCAGCGGATGGCCGTCAGGAAGGGCAGGGGCAAGGCCCCCTGCTTATCGAAGCTGTAGTAGATGAACAGCGGCCGGCCGTCGATCCGGTCCCTGCCGAGGAATCCCCAGTAACGACTGTCGTAGGAGATATCGCGGTTGTCTCCCATGACGAAGAAGGAATCGGCTGGGACCACGATCGGGCCCCAGTTCTTCAGCGATGGCCGGTAGGAACGGGGGTCTTCCCCAACATAGTACCGGCGTTGCCAAGCGCGCATTCTGGGATCCTCGGGATCGGCTGTTGGATCCAGCCGGTTTGCATACGGCTCGTCCAGGCGGTTCCCATCTACATAGATGTAGTTCTCCTTCATCGCCAGCGTGTCTCCCGGCATACCGATGATCCGCTTGACCACGTTAATGCCGGGGTCTTCCGGAGAGTCGAACACCACCACGTCACCCCGCACTGGTTCCCGAATCGCCGGCAGTCGTTTTCTCACAATTGGGATCTCGGCACCGTAAAGCGCCTTGTTCACGAAGAGGAAATCACCGATCAACAGGGTGTTTTCCATACTGGGCGACGGGATCTGAAATGCTTGCACCAAGAGCGCCCGGAGAAAGAACCATATGACGAACGCCACTGCAATCGACTTCATCCATTCCCACGCCGACTGCGATGTCGACCTTCTTTCTTGCTGTTTCTTCTTACTGCTCACCTACAGCTCCAGTGCTCTTCAGCGTTCGACCCAGTCGGCAAGAAAGATATTCGTCTCTCCCTCCACGCTCCCATAACGGTTTGACGCAAAAACGAGTTTCGTCCCGTCCGGGGAGAACATTGGAAAACCGTCAAACGCCTCGTATGTCGTCACCTTCCTGAGTCCCGAGCCGTCGACTCCTATCACGTATAGGTTGAAGTCTCTATCACCGGTCTCGAAGTTGGACGCGAAGATTATGCGCTCACCGTCGGGGTGAAAAAACGGGGCGAAGTTCGCTCCACCTAGGTCGGTTACCTGGCGTTGTTCCGAGCCGTCTGAGTTCATCACCCAGATTTCCATCCGGCTCGGTCTTACAAGGCCGTCGGCCAGGAGTGCTTGGTATTCCTCAATCTCCTCTTGCGAATCCGGGTGCCAGGCACGGTATACGATCAGCGACCCGTCTCGCGAAAAAAATGGGCCGCCGTCATACCCCACAGTTTGGGTGAGCCGGCTCACTTCGCTACCATCAATGTTCATTGTGTAGATGTCCAGATCACCGTCTTGGACTGATGTGAACACGATCTTCTGCCCATCCGTAGATAGGGTCGCCTCAGCAGTGTAGCCATCGGTAGTAGTCAGCCGTTCCAGCTCGCTCCCGTCAGGCAGCGAGGTGTAGATATCGTAATCGTAGAGCGCCCAAACATAACCGCGGGACATATCTGGAGATGGCGGGCAACTCTCGCCTGCGTGGAGGGTGCTGGAATAGAGGATACGTGACCCTCCATTGTAGAAATACCCACAGGTCGTCCTGCCGAGTCCGTTTGATACTAGAGTCATCCCTGAACCATCGACTCCCATCACGTACTGTTGGTCGCAGCCGCTGTCGGACTCCGTACGCTGGAAGATCAATTGCTCCCCGTCTGGTGAGAAGTACGCCTCCGCATTCTGTCCCCCGAAAGTCAGCTGGGTCAGGTTTGCGAAGAATGCCTCACCCCCTTCGGCGTCGCGCGCAATCGCGGGGGTCTCTGTTACTGAACACGCGGCTAGAAATACAGCGGGTACCAGTAACGCAGGAACTCGTTTGTGAACCAAGTTTATCACCTCGAATAGAGTCCGTACCTGGGCAAGCGATAATTATAACCACGAACAGCAGCCGTACCGCCCCCGTTCCAGGAAATATGCGGGCTTTTGGCAAAGTCTAGGACATGCAAGGTATTACGAGATCTCTAGCATTGCGCGTAAGTGCAATTATGATATGATGTTGTAGACACAGGCATCGTGCTTGCGTATAGGCATGCCTCAAGCCGACCGGTCAAATGGAGACAGATTATGCTCGACGGGATGAAGAACAGCGGACGAAGGGTCATGGACCCACTCGGCAGACTGTGTTTCGAGGGACAAGACGTGGCAAATTACTTGTTTCAGGTTCCCGACGACGCGGCCCAATGGCAGCGTGTGCGCGGAATCGTAGACGCCATCATGGCCGAAACAGCAAACACGAATCGCAGAGAGCTGCCCGCAATAGCCGCCGAGCTGAAAGCTGCGCTATCACAACCACCGTCTATGATGGTTGCGGAACAACTCATGACGGGCTTCGACCGAATCACGAAGCTCTGGAAGTCCGCCAGGAGCGGTCTAATGGATGCAAGGGAGCTTAGAGAGTTGGGAGAGGGAGGCGAGCAGTAGACGTGCCCAAGCGATCACCTCTCAACGCCTGGGCGTCCTTCGCCTGCTAGTTGCCAACACACACGTCCTAGAAGAAAACTCCTAGATCGAGTCTGGCCGACGCTCCCGTCGCCTCGTCGAACAAGCCGCCGAGGCTTCTTCCACCCACTTCGAACAAGAAGTTGCGCGTTTCTACGCCGATTCCGGCAGTGAACCCGACTCCGTCCTGCCCGCTGAAGACGAGTCCAGTGCGCAACGGCAGGGACCTAGCCAGTCTCCAGGTCGACAGAAAGTCCACCGTACTCGGGAGCTCGAACGCGTTGCCGAAGGGGAACGTACCAATCACGTCCAACTGCAGGATGCGATTGGCCCAAGCGCTAGCCGCAAAGCGTGCAAGTCGTGGCAAGGTAACCCTGATGTTGCTCACCTCCTGCAACTCAAGCTCCAGCGTATCCAGCACGTCTCGTACTTCGTCAACGTCGGTCGTCTCGAGATTCACGGTTGCGGTGCGCCGCTCGACTTGAGCTATCGACACGGCACCCAAGTTGGCCAGCATAGCCTCGATAGCGAGGCCCGACGTAGGCCACTCCACGCGTGCAAGCAGGTCGGCCACGAAACCGCCACCCTTGTTGAGTTCGACATGGCCATCGAGCAAGTCTGTGGTCTGCAACGTCTCAATCGAGAGGTTGGCTGCGATAGAATCGCCGGTAACACGGACCACACCACCGTTGTCGAGAACTGAGTATGCTCTGCCATAGGCTAGTGGTCGCACATAGCGAGTACCAGCACCAACAACAACCTGTACTCCATCCTGCGTCTTGAATGGTCCGAGACGATAGAGGAGGTGGCCACCGATTTCTCCCGTGGTGAGCCCTTCCGAATCTGAGTCTCCGAGGGTGAATTCCGACCTGGCGCCATTGCCGTCTCGCAGCAGCGAGACTGCGTCATCGTCCACCGAAAGCCCGCCGTACGCACGCGCACCGACCGTCACTCCGATGGTGAAGCGGCCCCCTATAGGACCGCCTATATATGCGCTGGCCGCAGCCTCTCCGTTTCCCTTGAGCCCCGACCCGCTCTCGACGAGTCCCAACGCATCCAACAGATCCACAATCAAGACATCGGAGTTGTCCCCGATGAAGATCAGCGCACCAATATCGTTGAAGTTGACTGTGTTGTTCGATGCACTTCCCGCAGCAGAGGTCACAAAACCCCAGTGCGGGATGAACAAATTGCGAAATGGGTCCATCCGGAACGTCGGCGTCCTCCGGTACCCGTCTTCGACCCGCGCCGCCTGCGAAGTTTCCGGAACGGTCTGCGCCTGAAGGCCGGCACCCGTTACTGCCGCCACTGTTGTGGCTAGAGACAGCAAGATCGTTCGTCTCATTGCGCAGCCCCCAAACGCAGCTGTATCCGTCCACGCGAATCAAACACGGCGCTGGCGCCGGCTCTCACAGCCCCTCTCCTCTGCGACGTTTGAGCTCCTATCAATCTGACTCGAATGGTAGCAGTGAACTGATCTTCTAAGAGAGCCCTGACCTGATCACTAACAAGCGAAATCAGGGCTGTGCTCGTGCGGGCGCCTACGAGCCTACCATTAGAATCCACTACAGCTGTATCGACGCCCACCTGGCTCACGATCTCCGCGTCCGGATTGGAGAACAGGTCTTCATCGCCCAGGTCACCAGGCGCAAACGCGAAATCGAGTTCCACGCCGAACGGCAAGCTGCTTATGATGTCTGTAGTCAGTTCGGCCAGAACCAACCGTTCCAGGATCGGATCCGCCTCGTCCGTGTCGATGTCGAGACCGTCCTCCGTCTCGTTGAGGGTGAAGACTACCCCCGTATCCGGAACCGTGAAGTCGAGGACCGCAATCAGTTGCAGCCCTATGTTGATCGCGTCACTCGCCAGTATCTGACCGGAGACATCGTTGGTCGTCACGGTTCCTTCGCCAACCAGCGCCGTTGGGATGCTGTCCAAAACCATGTGCACGAGCCGGTCGATGAGCGGACCGCCCTGGAACGTGTAAGTCGTATCGCTGTTGGCAGGCACGGTCAGGAAGTTCTGGCCCGGTTCAGCCACAGGCACGAAGATCGAATCCCCGGTCAGGGAATCGGTCTCGTAGACGAGCGGAGTAGGAAGCTGACCCGTGGCTGTTAACTCGACGACCCCAAGGTTGAAGTCAACCAGTACCGCTTCGACGTCCGCCGTGCTTTCGACACTTAACAGAATCCGGGCATCATTGAGGGTGACCTGCCGCACCGCATCTTCCAGATCCCCAAAATCCACAGTGTTGGTGGCCTGATTGCTCACTATCTCTTGAGACGCCCAAACGGGCACCGAATCACCGAAGCTAATGAATGGGGCAAACAGGCCGATGCCGTAGCCCAGTGTTCGTGAATCCAGCGTGATTCCAAGCATGCTGTCTGACGTGATGGTCACAACCGAGGGATCAAGCAGAGATTCGACGTTGAACGTGTCACCTACCACCGGCAGCACGTATTCGACAATACGCTGCCCACCGCGCCCTAGCTGATCCCTAGCCTCGGTGAGCGAGGAAGGCTCGCAAGAAGCGGCAAGGACTGCGGCCACCAGCAGGAAACAGCCAGTTCTGACTGAGTTGGACATGGTACTACACTGCTCCATGAGATGAACCTACGTAAATCTCTTGAACGCAGAGAGATAGACAAGTACTTATATCACAATTTCGTGCCTGTGCCGGTCACACACAGGTACTCGCAGAGTCCACGGCCCAGCGGTGGCGATCTGGGCCTCGGAGTCTTGGATCTACTCGGCCATCATATACGGATATCGATAGTCCGACGGCGGGACGAAGGTCTCCTTGATTGTTCGCGCGGATATCCAACGGACGAGATTGAGACCTGAGCCGGCCTTGTCATTCGTTCCACTGGCACGAGACCCACCGAACGGCTGCTGCCCTACTACGGCCCCCGTCGGCTTGTCGTTCACATAGAAGTTGCCTGCGGCGTGTCGCAGGATTCTGTTTGCGTCTCTCACCGCCCTGCGATCACGGGCGAAGACCGAGCCAGTCAGCGCATAGGGCGAGGTCGAATCCAACAACTCCAGGGTCTCTTCCCATCTTGCGTCGGGATAAACGTAGACTGTCAGCACAGGGCCGAATATCTCTTCGCACATCGTCACATAATCGGGCCGCTTGGCTTGGATTATCGTGGGCCGTATGAAATACCCTTCACTCCCGTCCGACTCCCCGCCGGCCAGAATCTCAGCATCATGCGATACCCGGGCATCCTCGATGTACGTGTTGATCTTCTTGAACGCCTTCTCGTCGATCACAGCGCCCATGAAGTTCCGGAAGTCGGCAATGTCTCCCATCGGGATAGCATCCACTTCCGATATGAGTCGATCTTTCATACCGGTCCACATCCCTTCCGGCACGTAGACCCGTGAGGCCGCACTGCACTTCTGTCCCTGATACTCGAAGGCGCCGCGTACAATCGCCGTGATCAGGGCATCTACGTCTGCACTTGGGTGCGCGATGATGAAGTCCTTACCTCCGGTTTCTCCCACGATTCGTGGATACGAGCCGTACTTGTGAATGTTCTCACCGATGGTTCTCCAAAACGACTGGAAGACGGCTGTAGAACCTGTGAAATGCACGCCCGCGAACTCGGGATTGGCCAACACCATGTTCGTGATCTGACCGGAATCGCCAGGAACAAAGTTGACTACACCCGGAGGCATCCCCGCTGCCTCCAGCAACTTGGCGAGGTAGTAGCCGCTGAAGATCGTGGTTCTTCCAGGTTTCCACACGACGGTGTTGCCCATCAGAGCGGGGGCCGTCGGCAGGTTACCGGCAATCGAAGTGAAATTGAATGGAGTGATGGCGTAGACGAATCCCTCCAGGGGTCGGTAATCGATCCGGTTCCACATGCCGGCTGCTGAAACCGGTTGATCCTGATACAGACGCTCGGCGAAATGAACGTTGAAGCGATAGAAGTCGATCAATTCGCACGCAGCATCTATCTCCGCCTGATGGGGCGTCTTGCTCTGGCACAGCATCGTTGCTGCGTTGATCGTGTCGCGCCACGTAGTCGAGAGAAGTTCGGCAGCCTTGAGCAAGACTGAAGCACGCTCTTCCCAAGGCCACCTGGACCACTCCTTGTGAGCCTCGTTGGCGGCTTCGATGGCGGCCTCTATTTCCTTGTGACCCGCCCAATGGCAGGTCGCGAGAGTCTGCCCAAATTTGTGAGGCCGCACGTTCTTCGCGGTTCTGCCCGTCCGCACCTCCTTCCCGCCGATGAGCAACGGGATCTCGATCTCCTGTGAAGCGAACTCCTTCAGCTTGGCTTTGAGCGCTGTCCGCTCTGCCGTGCCGGGAGCGTAAGAACGCACTGGCTCGTTTACGGGAATCGGGACTTGGATATCACCGCTCATAGCAATTGGCTCCTGACGATCCGGATTCTGCCTGTTCGGCCCGGAGATGAATATTCTCATGTAGTCTGTCACCAAGTGATCGGCTGGGTCGGGGATAAAGTTACAGCGCGAGTGGTCCGTTTCAGAGGGGGAAGGCGAAACGGACAACCGTCAAGTAGGTTGTCAACACGGCCTTGAGACCGTCTATTTCGTCTCTGCATGTGTCTCACGTCCGCGCCCATGTAGAGGTGGGCGGGAGGAGGTAGTCGATGGGCCAAAGGGCTCAAAGCGGTGCTGGTCGTGTCTGTGGTATCTACACCATGGGGATGCGGGACCCCTATTCAGGGGAACAGGGGGCCGCGCGTTCCGATCATCCGCTTCTGACTGCATCGATCGGAGAGGACTATGCAGACTGCCAGTGGCCACTGACTGTCAAGGCCAAAGCCTCAGTAACCCAAGACCACCTCGCGTGGTATCTCACCAAGCTGTTCGAAGCAGTGGACGAGGGATTCTACATGGACCCCGCTATCGGCCCGGCGATCTATTGGCGATGGGCTGGCAAGAGCCTTCCCGGCTTGGCTCCGGGTGAAGGTGACGAGGATACCGCGGACCCCAACCAGATCGATTTCGAGTTTGGCTCCGGTGTAGCCGAGAGATCTCGACCCGGGGAAGGACCGCTATGTGGCATCTACCTGGTGGATGACGCAGAGCACTGGCAGGGCGATCACTTCTACGGCAAGATCCACAAGGACACGGCCGTGTCAGGCGCGGTCGGTGAAGACTATGCGGCGTCGAGGTGGCCTCTGGTTGTAAAGATCAGAGCCGGCGTGGAACGCGAGCGGTTCTGCGAATACCTGGCGGGCCTGATCGCTTGTGTCGAAGACGGGCTGTTCTTCGCCGTGGGAAACGGAGGGCCCGAGGGAGGCTGAAGCCTTCCGAGGACTACGCCCGACTACCCCCTTCTGATCGAAACCACGAGAGGACGGATCGCGCATACGAGAGCGAGCGTGTAGTCGGTGAGTTCGCTGTCAGACATGGTCTCTTGAGCCGCAAAATGCCTCGGTGACTGAAATGGCTCGAAGAAGAGATGCGAGAAGCGCTGGAGAAAATCACGCCACGCTCTGCTATGGTCTCCTTGGTACTCCCCCGTGGAAATCCGAACCTCCTCGAGGAACGCGAGAAGTATGTGCGCGGCCACCGGTGGCAGGTCCCGGAACCGGTGCATCCCAGGCTGCGCAGCCAGGACCTCGGCACCTGCAAGCTCGAATCCGCCGCCCTCCCCCGGCCCACCTCCTTCTGCACCTTGCAGCGGTCGCCCCTCACCCGTCACCAACCAGGTGAGGCTCAGAGCAGGATACGCCTGTTTGAGCGCTGCCAAGAACGACGCCCTGGGCTCTGTCTTCCTTTCGTAGTTTGACACTGTGGTGACCGCAATTCGTTCGTCCTCTGCCAGGTAGTGGTTCACCACGCTGCACATCTCAGCCTGCGAGACTTTGGCTAGCTCAATCCGCCAGAATCTGAGCCGTTCGTGCACGCTTTCTCCAAAAAATTGGAGCTGATTATAATTTACTGTAGTCACCACGGCCATCCAATAATCTGCTGATTACAGCAAATTATTGCACACAACCTCGAAAAAAGCCAGCTTCAACGGATGTTTCCCGGAGCACGAAGCAGCATCTCTAGCTCCCGAGCGGTGCTGAAAGACCATGCTGCAACAGGAAATCTCCGTCGGCAAGGACGTCAGCTAGTAGCCCATCCGATACCAGCTGGCCGCTCTCGAGCACCAGAGCACGGTTACAGAGAGCACGGGCCAGGCCGAGATCGTGGGTCGCGATTACCAGAGTCTCCTGCCGCTTGTCAAGAATCTGAACCAGCGCCCTACGGCCTCGAGCATCCAGGCTTCCGGTCGGTTCGTCCAGCACCAGGACATCGGGCTTCGATACCAGGACAGTTGCGAGCGCCGCCAGGCGTTTTTGTCCACCGCTCAGGTGATGGGCAGCACGTTCTTCGTTACCCTCCAGACCCAGCTCGGCTAGCATCTCTGTGGCCAGACGTTTGGCCTCGCTCGGGTCTCTTCCCTCGTTCAAGGGCCCGAACGCGACGTCCTCTAGCAATGTGGGCAGGAACAGTTGGTCGTCCGGATCCTGAAACACCAGCCCGACGCGGCGTCTCACTTCCTTGAGCGTGTCGTCGGAGACGGGGATTGAGCCGACGGCCACACTGCCGGCGCCGGGTCGGAGTATTCCGTTCAGGTGAAGCAGCAGCGTGCTCTTTCCAGCTCCGGTTGGTCCCAATAGGGCAACTCGCTCGTTCGTATCGATCTGGAACGACACTCCGGCGAGCGCACCGGTTCCATCTGGGTACCGGTAGCCAAGGTCGGAAACCTCCAGAACGGGTGTCACAAGTCGATCAAGTAGGCGGACAGGGTAATCGAGGCAACTGTCAAGACGAGCAGACCGAACAACAGAGCCGTCCCGGCATCAACGCGATGGTCGTGGAGCGACGGCATTTGGCCCTGGAAGCCGCGTGCAAGCATGGCGCGGTATGTCCGCTCACCGCGAGCCAAGGAGCGTCCCAAGGCCGCCGCGGTGACGCCCGTCAGGAGCTGGCGCCACTTCCTCGCTCCGCCTCCAGCATTCCGGCTCACGGCCGCACGCTTCATTCGCTCGACTTCGTCGACCAGTATGTATATCAGGCGGTAAGCCAGGCCGAGCGATGCAGTAACCGCCCTGGGAAGCCGGAGTTGGCGCAGGGCAGTGACCAGGTCAGGGAAACCTGTCGTGCTCACCAGGACCACGGCAGCACCAATAGCCACCGAGGCACGCCCCAGGGTAGATCCGAACCTCAGGAGGCCCTGGTCGGTCACGCCAAGCCAGCCCAGCTCCAGAACCGTCTCGCCCGGTACCAGAAACAGCAGGGCCACCGAGGCAAGCGTCGCGAAGGCGAGCGGGCCTGACATCCGAACCGCGAGGACTCGCGCCGGTACGTGAGCCACGACCGTCACCGACGCCACTAGGATCGCAAGGGCTGCAATTTGAATCCAGGCACCAAGCGGCAGTGCCGCGGCACCTGCTGCCAATACAACCGTGCCCAGCAGCCTAATCACCGGTGGAGTTCTTGTGATCGGAGATTCGATATGCGAGTACTGATCGAGATGGTGAAAGCTCATGGCTTGGCTCGAAAGTGTCTGGCGGCCTTGCTCAGCGCGAGTACCAGCAGGAACACCGCAACCACCCCAACGACAGCGGCTACCCAGGGGCCGCCAATCGGGGCCGTGTAATCCGCAAATGGACCCGACAGATAGGACACCACGGTATCCTCAATGCCCAGACCCCGCGCTGCAGACTCAAATGCGTCCGGACGCGATGACGCCGCGTATACGGCCACCACGGCCACGACGAGCGACACGGCTGTTGTGAGCAGCGCCAATCTGCGCTCGCCTGCCGAGGGCAGCGGTTCGGCCGAGAACAAATGCGGCTGCGTCTTCTGTATGACCGTCAGGAGTCCCCCCGTGACCCGCGATTAGCGAGAACCACGCCGCCACCGCGGCGGCGGCTACCCTCTTCTTCACGCCCGCACCCAGCAATGCCACCAGCCAGCGATACACCAGGTACCCAAACCCGACACCCACTACCGCGATGTTGAGCGTGTTCGCTCCCAGAGCTGCTATCCCGCCATCCTGGAACAGCAGAGCTTGCACGAGCAGCACCGAGAATAGCACTAGCATCCCTGCCCAAGGCCCGACCAAGACGGCCACCAATACACCACCGACGAGGTGAGCGCTGGTTCCCGCGCCAAGGGGGAAATTGAGCATTTGGGCGGCAAACACGAATGCCGTGGTCGCCCCCAGCACATGAGCTTCCTGCTCACCGAACCGGGATCGCGAGCGGCGCGCAGCCAGCACCAATGCGCCGGCGCTGGCGAGCGCCGTTCCGGCAACGACCGGTGCACTCAGGAATCCATCTGGGATGTGGGCCATGTTCGATCTTCCGCTATCCGATTACGGCGCTCGAATAATAGTGTCATGCCACATCGCCGTCGGCCATTGGGCTGCTTCGGTAGCCGCAGCGGGGAAACGCAATAGACTTGTAGGGCCCTACTGAAAGTCGAGGAGTGTCATGAAGCGCAGAGTTGCACGACAAGTCGCCGTGGTCGCCTTACTCGGCCTATGTGTGGCCGCAGCCACCTTCATCGCGTGTTCACAGGACGCAGCCCCGCTATCAACGGTGATCTTGGTGAGACACGCTGAAAAGGCAGATGACGGTGACGATCCAGATCTCACTGAAGCCGGCCGGGAGCGTGCCAAGGCGTTGGCGCATAGCTTGGGCGAGCTCGAGATCAAGGCCGTATATGCCACCCAGTACATGCGTACCCAGGAAACCGCTCGCCCCCTCGCTGAATCACTCGGCTTGGACGTAACGGTAATCGAGGCAGCCAGCGATTACGCGACCGAGATGACCTCGCTGATCCACACAGAACACACCGGGGAAATCGTAGTAGTTGTGAGCCACAGCAACACGGTCCCGGCGATCATCGATGCGCTGGGTGCGGGGCCGGCACCGCCCATTGCCGAAAACGAGTACGACGACCTCTTTGTCGTGACGATAGCACCAGATGGGCGAAGCAGCATGCTGAGACTACGGTATGGCAGTGAAACACCATAGCACCGCTGTCCGATGCACGTCACTCAACCTCGGCAGTCGACATTCCTCGTTCGATGTTCGATATTTGCCGGTTCATGACCGGGACCACATCAGCGATCGCGTCGGCCCTCGCTGACCGCTACCGAATTGAGCGGGAGTTGGGGCGGGGCGGAATGGCCACCGTATACCTCGCCGAAGACCTGAAGCACAAGCGGCAGGTTGCCGTGAAGGTGCTGCATCCCGACCTCGCGGCGGCGATCGGCTCCGAACGATTCGCGCGCGAGATCGAGATCGCCGCCAAGCTCACCCATCCTCATATCCTCATGCTGATCGACTCGGATGAAGTAGATGGCTTCCTCTTCTACGTCATGCCGTTTGTGGACGGCGAGTCGCTGCGAGATCGGCTGGATAGAGAGAAAAGGCTCTCAGTCCCCGACGCCATCCGGATCACCGACCAGGTGGCCTCGGCCTTGAACTACGCACACCAGCAAGGCGTGATTCACCGGGATATCAAGCCGGAGAACATTCTGCTCGCCGGTGATCACGCTATTGTCGCAGATTTCGGTATCGCGCGGGCCGTGCAGGTCGCGGGTGGAGAGAAGCTCACAGCAACCGGCCTCGCGATCGGCACGCCGGCCTACATGAGCCCGGAACAGGCGTTTGCGCAGGACAATGTCGACGGCCGCACCGATGTGTATGCGATGGGATGCGTCTTGTTCGAGATGGTTACCGGGCGGACTCCGTTCGCATCGACGACGCCACATGGGCTATTGGCGCTGCACGCAGTCGAGGCTGTCCCGAGCCTGCGTACAATCGATCCGGACATCCCGCTGTTCGTCGATCGGGCGGTGAGCCAATCCCTGGCCAAGGAGCCGGGGCAACGCTTCAATTCCCCCAAGGCCTTCGCCGAAACATTGCGTTCGGAAACCGTCGTGGCGCCATTGGGACGAAAGCGGATCGCCGTACTGCCGCCCGTTAACATCACAAACGATCCGGAACAGCAGTTTCTGGTTTTGGGCTTGCACGAAACAATGATCTCGCAGCTGGGCCGGGGCAACGTCGCAGTGCTGGCCCGCACCTCGGTGTTGCAGTACCAGGGCACGGAAAAACCCGCGCGAGACATCTGCCGCGAGCTCTCGGTCGACGCCCTGGTCGAGTCATCGATCTTTCGCGCGGGCGACTCGGTCGGGATTCAGGCGCGGCTCATCGACGGCAATACCGACGAGGGAATCTGGTCGGGCTCGTATGACGGCGATGTGAGCAACGTCCTGTCCCTCTACCGAGAACTATGCGGTTCGATTGCGAACGAGATCCATGGCGCTCTCGAGCCAAAGGGCAGCCCGTCTGCCGAGCGTCCGGCGGTCAATCCAGTCGCCTACGAGAAGTACATGCGGGGTCGCGTGCACCAACAGAGCTTCAACCCGCACGACCTCGACCGAGCAATGCAATACTTCGAAGCCGCACTTCAGATCGAACCCGATTACGCTCCGGCCTACGCGGGGATCTCACTGATCTGCACATCGAAACTCGTGCTTGGTATGGTGCCAGCCGTCGAATTCGGACCGAAAGCTAGAGAAGCGGCCGACCGCGCCGTCGAACTGGATCCGAGCCTCGCCGAGGGGCATCAGGCGCTGGCGCAGGTTTACACGTGGTTCGACTTCGATTGGGAACGGGCCGAGGAGGCCTATGGGCGGGCGATCGAACTGGATCCAAATGAGCCGCAGGCCCGTATCTTCTATTCGCATTTCCTTGCGATGATGCGTCGCAAGGAAGAGAGCGACGCGCAGATCAAGCGTGCATTGGAAATCGATCCGTTCAATCCGTTCACCCAAATGCTATACGGAATTCAACTTGGGCTCACCGGACGGCACGAGAAGGCAATCGAGCAGCTTGGCAAGGTACCACCCAACCCACTCGGCTCGTTTGCTCTCTCTTGGCAGTACTTCAAACTCGGAAAGCTCTCCGAGGGTCTGCGCCATTACACCAGGTATTTCGAGCTGCTTGGCGATGAAGAAATGGTCACCGCCATGCAGGAAGATGGAACGGGTCCGGAGGTAGCGATGGTTCGCGGCGCGGAGACTCTGGTGGAGCGCGCAAATCGCATGTTTGTGAAGCCAAACAACATGGTGCATCTGTTCGGCTGGGGGGGCGACGTCGATCGTGCGATGGAATGGTTGGAGCGCTCCTACGAGATGAGAGACCACGAGATCGCGTATATGGGAGCATTGCCGACGTCGGAGGCCTTAAGCGCTGACCCGAGATTTCACGACTTCCTGCGCCGGCTCGAGCTGCCGGTGCCGGAGGTAGCGGCCTGATCGTTAGGCACCCACCCGGCGGGCATTAACCCCACGGAACAAACACCCTCACTTGTGGGCTGACGATCACGCCGAACCCTGACCCGTACCAGTCGTCGGTCTTCCGCCCCAGCCTGGCGTTTACGCCGACGAAGAAGTAGCGATAACCCACCATGGCCGCGGGGTGCATACCAAGAAACGTTCCCGTGCACTCGGTAGGCCTGGAACGTCAGTGATAGGTGGAGTCGGTTGGAAGTCTGGTTCGTCACCATCGAGCTGTCATCTTCGGCGTATATTGTCAGCGATAGGGACGTAGGTATTCCACAGTACAAGACCAAGGGCCCGACCAGATGACAAAGAGCGACGATGACAAGATTGCGGCGCTAGCCCGAAAGAACGCCGCCAAGGCCACGGAGGCGAAGAAGAAAAAGCGCCGGCAGTACGACGACACATTGCGTCCGGAGACGGAAGAGGACCTGGAGGCGCAGAAGCTGTTCTCGGAGCTTAAGAAGCGCGATTTCTAGTGGGCTAGCGGCACGAGGTGTGATGGAGCGAACGAGTCCGCCTATTGCACTTCCAGCAACTCCACGTCAAACACCAACGTCGCGTTTGGGGGAATGACCCCGCCACCGGCGCCAGCCGATCCGTACGCCAGCTGTGGCGGAATGACCAACTTGCGCATTCCTCCGACTCGCATGCCCGCGACCCCCTCGTCCCAACCCGCGATCACCAATCCCACGCCGAGCAGGAACTCGAACGGCATGCCACGGTCGCGGCTGCTGTCGAACTTGGTACCGTCCGCTAGCCAGCCCTCGTAGTGCACGGTGACGGTCACTCCTGCCGCAGCTTCGTCACCAGTTCCCACCTCCAGATCCTGGTAATACAGACCGGACGCCGTGTGTGTCATGGCGGCCAGATCGACGTTCAGTGCAGGGGCGAAATCGTCGTTGGTCAACGGATCAGGCTCGGGCTCGGGATCGGTCCCATTGTCTACACACGCAACCAGCGCTGCGGTGGCACATAGGACTAGCAAACTTCTCATGTTGTTTTCCCACCATCTGCTGTAATGAGGCAGGACCAAGGCTAACCGCACGGCTGCCTACCACACAACCCCACCACATGTTTGCGGTCGTGCGCCTTACGGACCTCGCCAGCCGGCCTGCCTAAACGGCACACAGGCGACCGCCGCCCGGTCATAGGAAACTGCCGGGACCCGGCCCAAATGACTTAAATCGTTGGTATACAACGATATATATCGACGAACGCCGTCTCAGATCGTCGATTTGAACCTTCAAAACGGCCCGTCGACGCTTCAAGACGTCAATTCAAAGCTTCAGATCCGCGATTCAAAGCTTCAAATCCTCGATTCAAAGCTTCAAATCCTCGATTCAAAGCTTCAAATCCTCGATTCGGGCCTTTAAAACGCCAATCTGAAGCTTCATAACATCGATTCGAAGCTTCGAATGGCCGATTCAAAGCTTCAAGCGCTCAATTCAACGCTTCAAAACCATGCCAGAATGGCGCCCACGGCATGCGACGCGTTCGGCCTCAAGCGGGCTAGGCCCCGGTCTTTCAGGTATTGAGAAAGCCCCGCCTGAGCGGGGCTTTCTCGTATGGCCAGGGACGGAATTGAACCGCCGACACGAGGATTTTCAGTCCCCTGCTCTACCAACTGAGCTACCTGGCCCGGGGCGGAGAAGTATAAACAGAGACGGTAAGGGGCGGTAAGGGGCGGCAAGAGTCGGAACGGCCGTTCCTGGATCCCCAATCGCCCTACGGGGCTCGAGTTTCGCACCCCCTTCCGTCCGTCAGCGACCCCTGGCCGTCCGTCACCGCCGCTTCCTTGAACTTCGCCAGCTCCTCGGCGTCCGGGTACCGTTCGAGGACGAGCTCAACGACGCGCCTCGCACGCTCGGGATCCTGCTTCACCGTTCTGTATATCTCCTCCAAGCGCAACGCCGCATTGATGTCCACCTTGCGCGATGCACCATGCTCCAAATGGCTCTCCAGTAACCGGATCGTGTCCTCCATCGTGGGACGTGCACCAGGTGGCGGAGACGTCAGCGCTCCCCCAGTCAGGACCGACATGAACCAATCACCGATGGGAACGAACACGTGTTCCATGAGCAGATCCCATGCCCACCAGACAGTCGCACAGGTACCGGAGATGACGAACCATCGCGGGTCCTCTCGTACGAGCAGTGCTACCAGGAAAGTCAAAACGGTCGCCGTGCCGAATATGCCTCGCACTGCCGTGCTGACCCTGAGTTGAGACGGTGGCCTATGCATCTCCTGCCACTCCTGACGCTTTCCGATCAGACATTTTCCCGGAAGTTTCCCACCAAATGCGTACGATCCTAGCCCGGACTGGACAATAGTCCAGATCACATTCCCTCACATTGGCTGCGAACCTACCTCTTGAGGTTCCCCAACGCCGACGTATCGTAATGCAGTCGGACGAGACCTCGAGCCGGATAGCCGATGGGAGACGGACCATGAGACAGTTTCAGGTGGCAATCGTGAGGCTCCAGCGCAAATCGCGCGAGGACGAGGAGATGCTGACTGATCTCCTGAACGAGCGCACGCGCATGGGCTGGATATATCACTCCCTCACCCGGCTGGATGACGATCGCGTAGTCGCGGTTTTCGAACGGGAGGCGTGAGCTCGAAAGCGGCCCAGCACGCCCTGGGCCAGCGCCTACCTCCGTATGGTGCCAGCTGTAAACCAGGAACAAAATGACAGGACGACCGACGCAAGATCGAATCTCATCGAAGCGTGTTTACGATGGAAGAATCGTAAAGGTAGACCTCGACTCGGTATCAGGACCCGACGGATCCGAACTGAGCCTCGAGATGGTACGCCATCCCGGGGCGGCCGCCGTGGTTCCTCTCCTCTCGGATATCGACTCCGAGGACCCGGTAATCCTGCTGATCAGACAGTTCCGCTACGCCGCGGGCGGTATCATCTGGGAGATTCCGGCTGGCGTGCTCGAGGCCGGAGAAGCACCGATCGACTGCGCCCGGCGCGAATTGCAGGAAGAGGTGGGGGCTATCGCCACAGAACTGACCCACCTGACAACGATATACACGACGCCCGGATTCACCGATGAGCAGATCCATCTATATCTCGCCACCGGGATCACGGTCGGCGACACTCGGCATGAGGGAGATGAATTCATCGAGGTGGAGACCCGACCGATGTCCCAGGCTCTCGAGATGATTCGAGACGCAAAAATAGTGGATGCGAAGTCCATAGTCGCCCTTCTATTCACCGCCGGATTTGCCCTGCGGGCCTAATCGTCGTCCTCCTTGGAGGACATCGAGACGGCAAAGAGGACAGGTCGCCGGCCGGGCCGTAACTCTGTAAGTATCTACACCACAGCGCTTTAGATCTCCTACTGCCAAGGCCGGAATCCAGGTATGCTTCCTGCCAAAGTGAGGGTCATCAACTCGTGGCAATTCGTGGAGGGTGGTCTAACGAACCTTTTTCGTCCGATCGAATGAGGGTTCCCGCAGCCACTGCCTGCGGCGACCCGGGAGCAAAACATGAGAGCAGTACTCGAAAGCCCGCGCCAACCCGCGGCCCAAACCACAGCCGTCGAGATTCCATCGTTCCAGGAGTGGGACGATTCGAAAGTCGTCGCCGCATACCTGGCCGGAAGTGGGAGGGCGTTCGACGAGCTGGTCGTCCGGTATCA
This sequence comes from Gemmatimonadales bacterium, assembly GCA_037387025.1. Classification (GTDB taxonomy): domain Bacteria; phylum Gemmatimonadota; class Gemmatimonadetes; order Gemmatimonadales; family GWC2-71-9. The sequence continues at coordinate 590 of JARRLJ010000002.1, read as the reverse complement.
GAAAAGGCTGCTCAACTTCGTCTATCGTACCATTGGGGACCGCGCGCGCGCCGAGGATCTGGTGCAGGAGGTCTTCATCCGGGTTCACCGGCATCTGGCCCGATTTGACCAGACGAAGAAGTTCTCCACCTGGATCTACACAATCGCGTCGAATCTGGCCAAGAACGAGCTGCGCAACAGAAGCCGCAGTCCCCTGGTGCTGTTCCAGACGATCAAGAAGAACTGGGAGGCCGACCATCGGCCGCTACAGTTCGAGGACAAGCACCAACGACCTGATGACCTGTACCGCAAGCGGCACTTGCGGGATCTCGTCCAATGGGCCGTCCGCCAGCTTCCGGAACACCACAGGGTCGTGTTCGTGCTCCGTGAACTAGAGGGAAAGACCTACGAAGAGATCGCGGATATCACGGACTGCAACCTCGGCACGGTCAAGAGCCGCTTGAACAGGGCACGGAATCGATTTGCCCAGGTGATAGCTCCGCTGCTCGACTGATCTGCCCAACCCCGGCCAGTCAGTGACTGGCCGGGGCTGGAACACATCTGTGTGATATTTGACCCCACCCAAAACGGTGTCGGGGGGGCTGGTTTTG
>JARRLJ010000001.1:0-21801 GCA_037387025.1 Gemmatimonadales bacterium | reverse complement strand
GAGTCCGTGAACTGGGGAATGATAGCCTACCAGGTGCCGCTCGAGGCCTATCCGGATACCTACAACAAACAGCCGCTCCTGTACGCTGCCCTGGCGTCACAGAAGAACCACATGGCGGTGTATCTGTCGGGTATCTATACCTCTGAGAAGGCCCTCAATGAGTTCGAGGCCGCCTATAAGGCAACGGGCAAACCGTTCGACGTTGGCAAATCGTGCGTGCGGTTCAGAAAGATGGATGACCTGCCGCTCGATGTCATAGGACGGACCATCGCGTCCATGAGTGTGGATGAACTGATTGCCTTCACTGAGCAGGCTCATTCGAAACGCAAGAGGAAAAGGGGAAAATGACATGGGCCAGGCGGATCTTATGGCCGCGAGCCGGGTACCCTTGATGAGATTCTCAGATCGGCGCATTCGTGAAGCAGTTTGACATGGAGGCCGTCATGAATCATCCCACCGAGCCATCGTCGCACAACGAAACCTTCATCAATCGTAGAGACTTCGTGCACCTGTCGGCCTGCGCGGCCGCAAGCGCGCTGGTATCCGGGTGCAGCAAATCACCCACCGATCCGGTAGTGCCAACTGCGCAGGTTGCAGCCGTTCGTGGCACTAATCTGTACACCATGACGCGTGACGTGATGGATAGCCTGGGTGGCATCGAAACCGTTGTGCACGAAGGCGAAACGGTGTTCATCAAGCCCAACATGGTCACGCTTCCTTGGGCCGCGAACGTCAACTGCTTCGCGTTGGGCGAGTGCACCAAACCGGAGATCGTCATAGCGGTTGCGGAGCAATGTGTTCAGGCGGGTGCCTCAGAAGTAATCATAGGAGATGGATCTCACGCACCTGTGCTGAATTGGGAGCATGCCGTCACGCTGGACGGTTCTGCCAACCTCGCTGGTGAGGCGGCTCGGTTGAGTTCGGAGTACGGTAGGACCGTACGGGTCGCTTCGCTTGAAGTAGATTCGCCCGAGTGGGTCGAGATTCCGTCTTCTACCTATCTCGGGACCATTGCTGTTTCGAGCCTCGTAGCCCGTGCGGACCGCGTGATCTCCATTCCGGTGGCCAAGACTCACTCTTGGGCTCAGCTGACCCTTGCTCTAAAGAACTTCATCGGCATCACACCGCTAGAGCGTTACGGTGACTTGCCGGATATACCCGATCGCGGAGTTGTTTTCGACCATAGCAGTCCGAGTGCAATCGCTGCCATTTACCTGGACATCGTGCAGGGGGTCAAGCCTGACCTAGCGATCGTGGATTTCTCGATTGGCATCGAAGGGAACGGCCCCAACACCAGTCACGGAGGGCACACCGTGGACCTGCGCAGCCGACAGGGATCGTGGTTTCTTCTTGCGAGCACAGACCTCGTCGCCGCCGATGCCACCGCCGCGAGAATAATGAGTCACGATCCGACCAGGATATCACAGCTCGTCATGGGATATGAGAGGGGGATGGGCGAGATACGGGAGAACCGCATCGAGCTGCTGGGCGAACGGCTCGATGACCTTCGGGTACCATGGAATTCGGCCCAGTTACAGAACCAAATGCAAGGGAATCGGGGCGGCTGTGTGAAGGGCTGTCCGGGGAGCTTCCGCTACGCCTGAGCTACGGAAGCGGCCGCGGCTTGCTTCGCAGTACGTTCACGGCTCGCTTCTCACCGCGCTCTGTGGTTCGCACCAGGGACGAATCACCACAATCCGATCACCTTCCACCACACCCCGCCTATACCGAGCCAGATTGCGATATTAACCACGCTGACCACGGCTCCCAGTCTCCACCAGTCGGCGACTTTCACGTAGCCCGAGCCGAAGAACACCGGTGCCGGGCCGGTGCTATAGTGGGTCATGCTGCTGAACAAGTTGCTGAAGAATCCCAGGACTAGGGCAGCCAGTAACGGTGGGGTTCCAGCCGCCAGAGCCACAGCCAGGAACGCGGCGTACATCGAGCTGATGTGGGCCGTATTGCCTGCGAAGAAATAGTGACTGTAGAAGTAAATGAGGCTCAGCCCTACGAAGGCGGGCAGCCAGCCGGTCTGGGAGAAGAGGTTGCCTATCGAACCGCTGAACCAAGCTACAAAGCCCAGTTGGCTGAGGTACGAGCCCATCATGATTAGCGTGGACAGCCAGATGAATACATTCCACGCTCCCTTCTCTGCCAGCACATCCTGCCACTTGAGTACACCGGTGGCCAGCAGCAGCGTTAGACCAATGAAGGCGGTCGCTGTGCTCGACATTTGCAGCGGCTGGCTCAACGTCCACAGCGCCAAGAGCAGGACGAACGTTCCCAGCATTATCTGCTCGTCCCGTTTCATTGGGCCCAGCTGCGCCAGCTTTTCACGGGCCATTCTCGTTGCTTGTGGGGTCTCCTTCACTTCAGGCGGATATAGACGGTATAGGATCAAGGGGATGGTGACCAAGCTGATGAGCCCGGGCACGAATGCCGCTGCCGCCCAAGCGGTCCATGTTATGGTGACGCCCTGTTCAGCTGCAAGCTGTGCTGCCAGCGGATTCGCTGCCATCGCAGTGAGAAACATGGCGCTGGTGATCAGGTTGGCCTGAAACGAGTTCTTGATCAGGAAAGCTCCGATACGCCGTTCAGAGCCATCACCTGGGCGGCTATCGAATGCTGCTGCCATCGATCTCACGATTGGATAGATGACGGCGCCGGCCCGCGCTGTGTTGCTCGGTATGGCAGGCGCCAGCACCAGTTCGGTAGCTGACATGCTGTAGCCCAAGCCGAGCGTGTTCTTTCCCAAGAGGCGCACGAACGAGTAGGCGATCCTCGCTCCGAGACCAGTTTTTATGAAACCGCGGGAGATGAAGAAGGCTGTCATTACGAGCCAAATCACGCCGTTGCTGAAGCCACTGAGCGCGGCACTTACGGTGAGAGTCCGGCTGACAATTGCCGCCGTGATTCCAGCAATGGCAACCGCCCCCATTGGCAGCGGTTCGAGCATGATCCCGACAATGGTCGCCACGAAGATCGCGAACAGGTGCCATGCCTGAGTCGTGACGCCCTGCGGTGACGGAAGCAACCAGATCAGCGCAGCTAGGCCGATTGGGATGCCATACCTGATTGCCGTGGATACGGTGGATCTCGAGTTCCCCGAGCCGTCGGTCATATCTCAGTCCCGGTGCAGTTGTCGGCGGCGGGATCATAAGCGTCAGGAACGATCGTCTGCAACCCCGCAGTCGAGATCCAGGATATCGAGCGTTGGCGTGGGGATGGAACGATTGGCTGGATCCTCGCGGTTCTGTGTTCCGGGCTGCATCTTTTTCGCATGACAGGCAAAGACTCATCGCTGCGCGTTGCTGTTTTTGGTGCGACCGGCACGGCCGGTTCCGCCGTATTCCGGGAGTGTCTCTCTGACTCTCGTGTAACCGAGGTGGTGGCGGTAACGCGCCGCCGGACGGACGTCGTAGCACCTGGATTCAAGGAAGTGATCTGCAACAACTTCCTCGACATAGAGCCAGTCTCGGAACATCTAGTTGGCTTGGATGCATGCTTCTATTGCCTGGGCGTTTCGCAGGCGCGGGTGCGGGATTCCGCCAGATATCGCGAAATCACGTACGATTACACTCTGGCCGCTGCGAAGACGATTCTGATGCACAGTCCGATCTGTGTGTTCCATTTTCTAACTGGTGCAGGAACCGATCCGAGCGGTCAGTCACGCATGATGTGGGCGAAGGTAAAGGGGGAAGCCGAGGTCGCGCTCGCGGATATTGGGCTGGCCGGCGTCGTGTGCTGGCGACCAGGATGGATACACCCATTTCATCCTGCTGGCGGACGCCACGGCGCATGGCTGTTGCACCCCGTGTTTCGCCGTTTTCCTCGGCTGATGGTATCGTCGGTCGAGTTCGGTCGCGCGATGCTCCAGGCCACCTTCGAGGGCAAGATCGAGGGTGTCGTGGAGAACCGCGAGATCATCACCCTTGCCGGCCGGTACGGGGAGCGTGAGGCGGCCGCAACAGTCACTACCGGTTAGGCGTCAGCATGGCCCTGAGTCTAATAAAGCGCGCAACCAACTACCGCTCACGCACCGCGATCGTCGATCATGGCGGAACATACACGTACGACGATCTCCTGAACTCGTCCGCCGCAGTTGCCTCGGGCCTGCTTGGGGTTGCTGACGATCTCACGGAATCTCGCGTGGCCTTCTTGGTGCCTCCGAGCTTCCAGTATGTGGTGACGCAATGGGCGATCTGGCGCGTTGGTGGCATCGCAGTGCCGCTGGGCCTGTCGCATCCGCCTGGTGAACTGGCACACGTATTGGATGATTCCGAACCGACTGTAGTTGTGGCCCACCCCGAGTACGCGGCGCGCGCGGCAGAAGTGGCTGAGCCTCGCAAGATTCCGGTTGCCCTGATCTCGAGCTTGCTGGATGCTGAATCCCGCAGCCTGCCGGAGATCGACGAACGGCGGCGAGCGATGATGTTGTACACCAGCGGAACCACGGGCAAGCCCAAGGGAGTTGTAACGACCCACGGACAGATTCAGGCGCAAGTAACGTCCCTGGTGGAGGCTTGGGAGTGGAGTGCAGATGACAAAGTTCTGCTGGTACTTCCATTACATCATGTGCACGGCATCGTCAACGTAGTGACTTGTGCGCTGTGGTCGGGCGCGTGCTGCGAAATGTTGCTGCGCTTCGACGCCATCGAGACTTGGTCGCGATTGGTGGAGCGACCGCTAACGCTGTTCATGGCGGTGCCGACCATCTACAGGCGGCTCATTGCTGCGTGGGAGGATGCTCCAAGCGCGCAACGAGAGAAAATGTCCGCTGCTTGCGCCAAGTTGCGTCTCATGGTGTCGGGATCCGCCGCATTGCCGGTGAGCGTGCTCGAGAAATGGAGGGAGTTGAGTGGCCATGTGCTGTGTGAACGGTATGGCATGACCGAGATTGGCATGGGGCTGTCGAATCCACTGCACGGCGAGCGCGTGCCGGGCTCTGTAGGAATGCCGCTGCCACGGGTGGAGGTCAGTCTCGTGGACGAAGAAACAAGTGAAGTCCCGTCAGGAGCGCCCGGCGAGATCTTGATCAGGGGTCCCAACGTCTTCCTAGAGTACTGGCGGCGACCCGAAGAGACGGCTGCTGCTTTTCACGATGGATGGTTCAAGACCGGGGACATCGCCGTCATTGAGAACGGACGCTACAGAATCATGGGACGTCGCAGTGTGGACATCATCAAGACAGGTGGATACAAGGTGTCTGCGTTAGAGATCGAGGAGGAACTGCGCGCTCACGAAACCATTCGAGAGTGTGCAGTCGTGGGCGCACCAGACGCCGAATGGGGCGAACGCGTTTGTGTCGCGGTGGAACTGGCGGAGCAGGCAACGCTGACGCTCAAAGAACTGCGGCACTGGGCGCGCGATCGCTTGGCCCCGTACAAGATCCCGATGGAGCTAAAGGTCGTCTCGGCACTTCCCCGCAACGCGATGGGCAAGGTGACCAAACCGGATGTGGTTGCGCTGTTCAGTCGGTCCTGATAACCCGGCGCGTCGAGATTGCCGATTTTGGCCCACCACTTGGTTCCTCATGGACAGTCGCCACGGACTTCCTTACGTTAGTCCATTATGAGCGGACACTTCCTCGTTGTTTCGAACCCGCCCCACGCGTGGGCAGACGCTGCCAAAGCAGCTCCCCATTTCGGTATGACCGCCGCTGAAGCGCGGATGAAGATGAATTTCCCAGCACCGGAGATCTGGTTCACGGACTCTGACCGCGAAAGAATGACCGATATGCAATCGTCGCTCGCCAGTTGCGGTGTGCATACAGTAGTACTTGCGGGCCAGGATCTCCTCACTGTGCCAATGCAGAATGTGGTACAATCGTTTTCCCTGGACGATTCAGGAATCACGATAAGAGCCGGTGAGCGAGAGTTCAACGCTGATTACGGTGCCGACGTTGCGGGCGTTTACTGTAAACCGGCCGCGGACGTGTTCATGGGAGGGCACAAGGGAGCAAACCTGGCTGGTGACTGGGGTCGGCCGAGTTCGAGTGTCATGCTCGACCGCATCAGCCGTTCAAGCTCTTCGGGCGCTGGTAAGGAAAAGAGCGCTGAGAGCGTTGCATTCCTAGATCTGTATATATCGATCGATGGCGAGGATCGGAGGTTATCATTTGTTGCCGGCCTAACAGACTTCTCGTCCTTGCCAAGTGTCGGGCGAGATCCGGTGCACGCGTTGGTGACAGAGTGTGAACGGTCCTTCTCAGCTATGTCGCTCGATCGACGGCTGGAAAATGTGCGAGTCAGGGCGCGTGCTGTGGTTGGGCAGCCGTTGCCTGGCCAGGAACAGCGTAAGCTGTTCTCCTTCGGATCTCTCGCGCTCGCGAAGCTACTGGACGAAATCTCTCCCGAGCTACACGAATTGACGCAAAACGAACTCGGCTCGCGACTTTCCTATCTGATCAGACAGTAACTGACCTCACGGGGTCGAGTGGCTAGCCTGAAGTGGGCCTTGACACTTCGAGCCCCCGCCTGCTTCCTATCTGAGTTCTGAATCCGGAGAGAGACACTTGGTGATCTATGGTGTTGCCCTCTTGGCGGGTTGCATGATCGCCGGGATCTTCGTGGGCGAATTGCTGGGGAAACTGATCGGCGTTCAGGCGAATGTGGGTGGTGTTGGCATCGCCATGCTGTTACTGATCCTGCTTTCCGACTCCCTCAGGGCACGCGGTAGGCTCAATCCCGTGACTCGTCAGGGGGTGCTCTTCTGGAGTTCCATCTATATACCGGTCGTTGTGGCGATGGCAGCCAAGCAAAACGTGATCGCTGCAGTGAAGGGTGGTCCAGCGGCGCTACTTGCCGGCACCCTGGCGGTGGTGGTCAGCTTCGCGCTGGTTCCCGTCATAAGTCGCGTCGGTAGCTCAAGCGGCGGCAAGCCCAATGATGTACACGTCGAGGACGAGCAATGATCGACGTACTCGACCTGCTAGCTAGGGTATTGATAACGAACGGCCTCGTTACCGCATTTCTGTTTGTCGGCGTCATCGTCTGGATATCGTATTTCATCTCGGGCAAGCTGACGGGCGGCAGATTGCATGGGTCAGCCATAGCGATCTTGACTGGCCTTGTGTTGGCGTACGTCGGTGGCGTTGTGACAGGGGGGAGTCAGGGACTCGCTGATATAGAGATCCTAGCGGGGGTTGGGCTGTTAGGTGGTGCCATGCTACGTGACTTCGCCATAGTTGCGACCGCGTTCGGTGTGCACTTCGAGGAGATCAGAAAGGCGGGGGCGGGGGCCATAGTCTCGCTGTTCGTCGGCGTCCTCGGGTCGTTCGTAGTCGGGGCAATCGTTGCTTACGTGTTTGGCTACACCGATCCTATTAGCATGACCACCATCGGAGCTGGTGCGGCGACCTACATAGTTGGACCAGTGACGGGGACGGCAATCGGTGCCTCATCTGATGTGGTTGCACTGAGCATTGCTGCGGGACTCGTCAAGTCCATGTTGGTCATGACGGGAACGCCATTTGTGGCCCGCTACATCGGGCTCGACAACCCACGCACTGCGCTAGTGTACGGCGGTTTGATGGGAACGACCAGTGGAGTCGCCGGTGGCCTCGCTGCCACAGACCCAAAGCTCGTGCCCTATGGAGCCATGACAGCAACTTTCTATACGGGGCTCGGCTGTCTGCTGGGGCCCTCGGTCGTATTCTTCATCGTTCGGGCTTTGTTTTGACAAAGGCAAAGATCTCTTTCACAGGAGTGGACGTGATGCAATGCTCGCGATATCTACCCAACATGATCTGGCTGCTGGTAGCAGTCGCTTGCGCATCCGAAGAGGTGAGTTCTGGGACAGAAGCTCTCATAGCGCGCGCTGCGGAGTTTGAGCTGGATACCGAGTGGGAACAACCACCAGGCGACCCCATGGAACATGCGATGTCCGGTTTTGCGAAGATTCTGTGCTCTGCCGTGTTCATCACCGGTCTCGACGTTGCCGATGCGGCCGAGAACGTGGGGTACTTCGTCTCCAAACCGGAGGAACGGCAGCTCGTAACCGACACGGTGGTGGATCGTGAGAACCATACCGTTCACCTCACGTTGAACACCGGTGTAACGCGAACCGCCAAGTTCTACGGTGATCAAGGCTGTGTCACGCTAGCGCCAGGCGCCGATACGGTGAACTACACCCCGGTGACGGTCACGTCGGCGTTGCCTGATGCGATGAGTCAACCCTGGCCAATGGGTGATGTACTACCCGACGATCCACCTCCCGCCGGAGTGGACACGGGCAAGCTAGCTGAAGCAGTTGACGCGGCCTTCGATCCCCCCGAGGGAATGACCGCCGCCTTCGTGGTCGTACACCGGGGTCGCATTATCGGCGAGCGTTACGGAGAAGGTATCGACAAGGATACACAACTCGAGAGTTGGTCGATGGGGAAGAGCCTCACCGCTACCCTGATGGGCACGCTGATCCAGAAGGATGTGTACGGGCTGTGGGACCCGGTACCCATCGACGAGTGGCATGAAAGCCCGAACGATCCCCGCGGTGACATCCGGATTGGAGACGTCATGCGCATGTCCTCCGGCCTGCGCTTCGTTGCCCCGCAGGATCCCGATTACGACTACGAGTTCGGTTATCCTCAGGGTTACCCCGATCACTACTACGTCTACACCGGATCGATCAACTCCTATGAATGGGCCATTACCCGCCCGGCCCAGTGGCCACCGAATACTGTGGGCCGTTATCGAAACTCGGATCCGCTTACTATCAACTACCTGATTCGCAAAGGCGTCGAGGACGCACTCGGACAGAACTACCATACATACCCGCAACGCGCGTTATTCGACAAGATCGGCATTCGTAAGATGTACTTGGAAACCGATCCGTACGGAAACTTCCTGTTACAGGGGTACGAGTTCGGTACTGGTCGCAACTGGGCGCGGTTAGGAATGCTGTATCTCCAAGATGGTGTTTGGAACGGAGAACGAATTCTGCCCGAGGGATATATCGAGTATGCCAGCACGGTAGCGCCTGCCTGGGAAGCCGATGGCAGACCTATCTACGGTGGTGCGTTCTTCTGGATCAATGGTGACGAGTCGTTTCCTGTACCGAAGGAAGCGTTCTATATGGCGGGTGCTGGAGGTCAGTACACCATCATCGTCCCGTCGCACGACATCGTGGTGGTGCGGCTAGGTCACTACAAGGGAAGTGGCCCAGGAGGTCGTGCGCTGAGGCGGGCCCTCGCACTGCTGATGGAGGCTGTTCCAGCTGGTTAACCGGCCCAATCGTGGTGGCGGGAATCTCGGGTATCTCCGTGTGCTATGAGTCGTGCGCCACGGTGTCGCGTGAAGTAGTTCCAGGCCCACTGGACCAGAACGAGCACGCGGTTCTCAAATTCGACGAGGTACATCAAGTGCACGAACAGCCATAGCAGCCACGCCGGATAACCGGAGAAGCGAAGCCGGCCGAAGTCCGCGACCGCGGCCGCCCGTCCGATCGTGGCAAGCTGCCCTTTGTCGAAGTAGTGGAAGGGTTTGGTGTCTATACCCGAGAGCCGCCGCTTGATAACTCTAGCTACGTAGCGGCCCTGAGCCATAGCAACTGGCGCAACGCCAGGCAGGGGTTCCCCTGTCTGGTGGGGAAAGTTGGCCAGGTCCCCGATCACGAAAATCTCCGGGTGGCCGGGCACCGTGAGATCGGGTTCGACCGGTACCCGCCCGATTTTGTCAACCGCATTACCTGTTGCATCTGCCACTGCCTGGCCCAACGGTGAAGCCTTGACTCCAGCACCCCACAGCACGGTCCGAGTCGGCAGGGCTTCCGTGCGTCCGTCGACCCGCAGCTTAACCTCTGTTTCCAAGATGTCTGTCACCATGGTCCGGGTCCGAACTTCGACACCCAGTCGTGACAGTGATCGTGCTGCTTTGGCCGAGAGGTCAGGCGGATAAGTGCGCAACACGCGGTCTGCTCCTTCTACCAGCAGAATCCTGGCGCGGTTAGTATCCACCGCACGGAAGTCTCGCTTCATGGTTTGGTTAGCTAGCTCTGCGATAGCGCCGGCCAGCTCGACACCGGTTGGCCCGGCCCCGACCACTACGAAGGTGAGCCACCTGCTCCGCTCGTCAGGATGCGGTTCCCGTTCGGCTGCTTCGAAGGCGTTGAGCACGCGCCTGCGGATTTCGGTAGCGTCTTCGATTGTCTTGAGCCCAGGCGCGTTACGCTCCAAGTCGTCTCGCCCGAAATAATCGTGTCTCACGCCGGTCGCCACTACCAGGGTGTCGTATGCCAATTCTCCGTCGCGTAACATGACTCGTTTGCTGTCCGAATCGATTTCCGTCGCTTCGCCCAGCCAAACCTTGGCATTGGGCTGCCTTCTCAGTATCCAGCGGTGAGCAGAAGCGATGTCGGCCGGCGATAGACCACCGGTGGCTACTTGGTAGAGAAGGGGTTGAAAGAGATGGAAGTTGCGACGATCGACTAGGACAACTTCAACCGGGGCGCGGCGAAGCCGCCGGGCCACATGCAGCCCGCCGAAGCCCCCACCCAGGATCACAACGCGGTGTTGAGTCATGCGTCAAGAATAACGGGTGGGCACTTCCCTCGCCTCGCTGTAGCATGGCCTTGATCTATCTTTCTCTGCATCGGCAGATCCAACAGTACTGTCCATCTCGTGCTCAGTACGGGTAACCAACCGATCGGGGACGGCTCGTAGAGGCGTTCCTTTGCCAAATCGTGTTCCGCATAGCATAGTGGTGTAATCAAAACATGTGGCGGGAACAGAGAACTGATCCAGCAAGGGTCGGAGAGTACCTCCAACGCGACTAGACAGGATGGAGGAGAGATGAGAGACAGTATCAGTTTCACGCTGAACGGTGATCCGGTGACACTCGAAACCGACGCCGCTCGGAAGTTGCTCTGGGTACTGCGTACGGATCTGGATCTGACGGGTACCAAGTACGGGTGCGGTGCGGGCCTATGCGGGTCTTGTACAGTCGTGGTCGATGGCCAGGCGGTTAGATCGTGCATGACCGGCCTCAATCAGGTTCAGGGCAAGGACGTGACGACGATCGAAGGGCTGGCTCAAGGCGAGCGGTTGCATCCACTACAGCAGGCGTTCTACGAGCACGGCGGTTTCCAGTGCGGCTACTGCACCCCGGGAATGATCATGAACGCGTATGGCCTACTACTTGGTAATCCCAGCCCAAACCGCGATGAGATCGTTCAGGGTATGGAGAACAACTTGTGCCGCTGTTCCGCCTACAAGAGGATAATCGAAGCCATCGAGTCGGTGTCCGCACCAATCGGAGGCAGCCATGACTGAAATGACTCGTATGGACCGACGCGAGTTCGTGAGGCGCCTGGGTGGCGGCATCGTAGTCCTTGTGAACTTGGGACCGATCGTCAAATCGAACTCGCGCGCACCGCTGCAGTTCCAGCGCGGGTACCCCGACGACATCAACGCCTATCTACATATCGCTTCCGACGGTAAGGTGACCCTGTTTTCTGGCAAGATCGAAATGGGACAAGGGGTCATGACCTCCCTTACACAGATGGCTGCGGAGGATCTGGGTGTATCACTCGACATGATGGAGATCGTTATGGGTGATACGGATACCTGTCCGTGGGATATGGGGACGTTTGGTTCGCTGACTACCCGCATGTTCGGCCCGGCGGTCCGAGCTGCGGCGGCCAAGGCACGTCTGGTTCTGACCGATCTGGCTGCTCAACGACTCGGTATGCCGAGAGATTCACTGGCCGTTGAGAACGGAGTCGTATATGTGAAGGGCGATCGGAGCCGCAGCATGTCGTACGGCGATCTCGCGATGGGCCAGGAGATAACGCACACAGTGGATGAGGAGGCGGTGCTCCACGCTGCGGAAGAATTCACCTCAATGGGGCGCTCACAAATCCGGCTGGATGGCATCGAAAAGGTGACCGGCGCGGCGGAGTACGCGGGGGACATTCGGCGACCGGGAATGTTGTACGCGCGCATTGTTCGACCTCCGGCGCACGGTGCTACGATGAGACAGGTCGATACGTCCGCCGCCGAAGCCATGTCAGGCGTCACGGTTGTTAACGAAGACGGGATGGTCGCGGTGCTCGGCCCTGATCCTGAGACTGCCGAGAAGGCCCTGAAGGCAGTCAAGGCGGACTTCGATGTGCCTACTCCAAATGTGGATACGGAGAGCATCTTCGACCATCTGGTAGAAGCGGCCCCAGCTCCGAATACGCCGGAGGAGGCGGGTGATCTCGACACCGGACGCGTCGAGTCCACGCAGACGTTCAGTGCGACCTACTACAACAGCTACGTCGCGCACGCCCCGATGGAGCCGCACACGGCAGTCGCAGAGGTTGTGGACGGTAAGGCGACAGTTTGGTCCTCCACTCAAGCCCCTTTCAGTCAGCAAAGCACGATTGCACGGGTGATCGGCTTCAATGAGAGCGATGTCAGGGTGATCACGCCCTACGTAGGAGGAGGCTTCGGTGGGAAAGTCCCCGGACAACAGGCTGTCGAGGCTGCGAAACTCGCCAAGATCGTCGGCAAGCCTGTACAGGTCGCTTGGACCAGGGCGGAGGAGTTCTTTTACGACACCTTTCGGCCGGCGGCCGTGCTCAAGATAGAGTCCGGTATCAACGCGGATGGCAAGGTCACTCTGTGGGACTATCATGTCTACGGGGCGGGAACGCGTGGCTCGGATGTCTTCTACGACATCCCGCACCACAGAGTGCGGGTCTACGGTGAGTGGCGGGGAGACGATGAGGGATACCACCCATTCGCCGTGGGGGCCTGGCGCGCGCCGGCTGCCAATAGCAATCGCTTTGCCGCCGAACAGCAGATCGACATGATGGCTGCGGCAGTTGGGATGGACGCACTGGAGTTCCGTCTCAAGAACACCAAGGACGAACGGATGCTCAGTGTTCTGCGGGAGGCGGCCGCTGCTTATGGCTGGGAGTCACGAGTCCCGCCTCGCAGGGAGGGTCGTGGCCGCGGGCTTGCTTGCGGCATCGACGCGGGAACGTACGTGGCACTCATCGCCGACGTCACGGTGGATTCCAATACGGGTGCAGTCAAGGTGGAGCGGGTCGTATGCGCCCAGGACATGGGCGTCGTCGTGAACCCCTACGGTTCTCGGATGCAGATGGAAGGGTGCATCGCGATGGGTCTGGGCTACGTGTTCAGTGAGGAAATCCGCTTCCAAGGCGGGAAAATACTGGATGCGAACTTCGGCACCTATGAGATGGCACGGTTCTCTCAGATGCCCGAGATCGAAACGGTGTTTGTTTCGAACGACGATCTTGCGCCGCAAGGTGGTGGCGAACCCGCAATCATCAATATGGGAGCAGTGGTTGCCAACGCCATCTTTGACGCCACCGGCGCCAGAGTGTACCACCTGCCGATGACGCCCGAACAGGTGCTGGAAGCGATCAGGGCAGCGTAACTTCTGGCGTCGCCTCTACTTGGATCGCGACGCCGTTGCTCACGGCACGGGGAACCGGGCTGTAGCCTCGTCCTCGGCGTCATAGAACGTGAGGCTCCCCTGATCCCTTAGGTAGAGAACTGCCGCGCCACGGCTCTGGGGCCCGTGGAGCGCGAAGCCACCTCCGCCATGGGCGAATTGCGCGACACCCACTCGCACGGTACCGCTGTCATCGAATAGGAAGATCGCCGTCTCGGCAGAGTCATGCTTGAGGTCAATCCACACGTGACCGGTGTCATCGACTAGCTGGAATCGCTGAGCTTGGAGGACTGCCGGCGCATCGCCTTGCTGTGAAGCAAAGGCGACAAGGCTCAGGCAAAATCCTACAAACAATCCTGCCATCAGCCGGCGGTTGCTTCGCTCCAGGCGCCGTACACGGTGGGTGAGACAAGCCTGCTCGTTTGACATGGCGTCCTCCATCCGAGGGTGTTCAGGAAATCAGGTGGCCATCTTCACTTCGTCAAGTTCGAGTCCCGACGGCATTCGAGTACGACTTAGTCACAGTCTGAAACGACTTGACGAAAAACGTTTTTTCGTTTATCGTTTATTTGACTGAGTTTTGGCCCAAGTGTGGTCTAGGAGGTTTGACGATGGCCACCACCACAAGAGCAGATCCCAAGACGCTGCGTTTCTTCCGGGCAGCGGAGCCGTTGCTGGAACGGTTCGGCTACCGCAAGACCACGGTAGAGGAAATCTGTCGGGTGGCCGGGATGAGCAAACGCACCTTCTACGAGCTATTCAGCGACAAGCAAGATCTGCTGCTCCGGTGGCTCGAGATGACTGTCAATGAGATGACGGAGGTTTGGGAGAGTAGCCTTTCCCCCAACCTCGATCCACTCGGCCGGTTGCACTCGTTTCTAGACTTTTACGCCAAGATGGCGCGTGAGCATCCTGCCATGCAGGTATTCTTCGAAGACCTCGAGCTGATGCGTCAGTTTGGCGGCCGCACCGAAGAGATGCGCATGGTCCAAATGGGCGGGCCAATCGATCGGATCCTCAGAGATGGAGTGGCAGCGGGTCAATTCCGGCCTTTGAATCCACGGGCGGCGATGTGGGTCATGTTTGGCGTTCTCGATACGGTGTATTTCCTGATGCCTCGCGTGATGAATGCCCCTGGCCCGTTGGAAGATCCTGTACTCGCCGAAGAGACTAAACAATTCGTAGTGCGCGGATTGGGCGCCATCGTCGATGAACCACAGATTGACCCTGAATCAGTGTAGACAGGAGATCGGAACTCGAAAGATGCGTATCACTACAGTATCCAGTTTACTAACGCTGACTTTGGCCAGTGTAGCATCCGGTCAGAGAACTGCAAGCGAGATCATCGACCACGTCGACCGGATCATGCGAGGTGAATCCAGCTGGGGCACAGCGACGATGGATGTGGTTACAGAGAATTGGGAGCGCAGCATGTCGATGGAGGTGTGGTCGCTCGGCACCGAGTACTCGCTAATCCGTATTACCGCTCCCAAGAAAGAAGTGGGAACTGCCACGCTAAAAGCAGGAGATGAAATCTGGAACTACCTGCCACGGGTCGATCGCACGATAAAGATCCCCGCCTCGATGATGATGGGTTCCTGGATGGGCTCTCATTTCACCAACGACGATCTGGTGAAGGAGAGTCGGTTGATTGAAGACTATGACATCGAGATCAGCCACGACGGCGACCGCGACGGTGTGGTCGTGTGGGAGTTGACGCTGACGCCCAAGCCGGAGGCAGCGGTGGTTTGGGGTCGCATCGAGTACCAGGTTCGGCAGGCAGACATGATGCCGACGTGGGCTCGCTACTATGACGAAGACAGCAATCTGATACGTACGATGGCCTTCAGCGACTTCCGGGTATTGGGTGGTAGACTGGTTCCGGCTGTCATGGACGTGCGGCCGGAGGACAAACCCGGGGAGCGTACGACCGTGCGCTATGAAGAGTTGGAGTTCAACATCGACATCGACGAGAGCTTCTTCTCCCTGCGAGCGCTGAGAAGCGGAGGGAGCTAACGGCGATGTCCATGAGTCCCTGGTGGCGCATCGGGTGGCGTAATCTCGGCCGCAATCGGCGACGAACACTGATTACGATGGGCGGTCTTGCGTTCGGTTATCTGGCGGTGGTGCTCTTGGTTGCCTGGATGGAAGGACTCACCGCCGAGATGATCGAAAGTGCGACGCGCACGTTCTCGGGACAACTGCAAATCCACGACCTGCAGTATCGGCCGGAGCGCAAGATCTACGACACGATTGGCGGTCGCGAGGGGACCGACGTAGCGGCGCTGGTGAAGGAGGTAACGGCCGACCCAGTGGTCACGGCCGCGGCCCCTCGCGTGTATGCCGGCGGGCTGGTTAGTTCTGGTGAGGCAACTACGGCGGGATTGCTGTTGGGGATCGATCCAGAGTTGGAGCCCAAGGTGAGCAACGTTCTCAACGCGGTGGTCGATGGCCGGTCTCCGCGAGCCGGATCCGACGACATAGTGGTCGGGGCTGAAATGGCACGGCAACTAGCTGTTGGAATTGGAGACGAGGTCATTCTGGTGGTTCCGGCGGCAGATGGGTCGATGGGAAACGACCTCTACACCGTAGCAGGCATCTTCAATAGCGGTCTGGCAGAGTTGGATGCGACATACGCCATGGTGTCGCTCCAATCGTTACAGACCCTGCTGGTGCTCGAACCGAACCGTGTGCATGAGATCGCAGCGTCGGTAACCGATCCGTGGTTAGCACCGCAAGCCGCCGATCGTATAGCGGCGCTGCTGGCGGTCGATGAGCTTGGCATCGAGGTGGAGCCGTGGACTCGGCTGCGGCCTGAGATGCTCGACTACGCGCAATTGGCACGAGCGTGGAACGGTGTCATCATCTTCATCGTCTTCGCCATCGCGATTTTCGGAGTGGCAAACACGATGCTCATGGCCACGTACGAACGGAGGCGCGAGATAGCAGTCATGCTCGCACTTGGCACCACTCCGTTAGCCGTCGTGCGCTCAGTAATGGCCGAGGCCCTATGTCTCGGTGCAATCAGTATCGGGATCGGTGCGTTGCTCACGCTTCCCTTGATGTTGTGGTTCTACCACGCTCCGCCGTCTCTGAGTTGGCTCTACGGTGATTTCACGATGTTGGGAGCTTTGATCAAGCCGGTATTGCGTGTGGAGTGGAATCCGGGGGTGTGGATCTGGAGTGGTGTAGCATTGGTGATGACCACCTTGGTGGCTGCACTATACCCTGCACTCCGCGCCGCGCGAATACCGCCTGCTGACACACTCTCTGGGCTGTAACCATGATGTCACGCACCTCGACTCTGATCCGATTGGCCCTGCGCAACTTGAGGCGGTACCTGCGCCGCAGCGCGCTGACTTCTACAGCCATGATAGTAGGTGGTGCGCTGATGATCTTCTCGTTGTCGCTGGGTGACGGTGGACACGAAGACTGGATCGAATCGGGTGCGCGCATGAGTAGCGGCCATCTGTCGATTCAGGCCCCCGGCTTCAAGACGAGTCGCAAGATCGAAGATCGCCTGACCGCGGCCGCACGCGCCCGCGCCGAGAAGGCATTGCGACAACCGCATGTAGCCGAACACATCGTCTCGGTCGTTCCGCAACTGGCGATTGGAGGACTTGCGAGTTCGCCGACCGGTGCCAGGCCAGCACAGATCATCGGCGTCGATCCCGTTACCCAAGCGCAGTTCTCGATGCTGGACGACAAGTTGATCGAGGGCAGATACTTGGAGCCGGGAGATCGATTGGCGGCCTACGTAGGTACCGGTCTTATGGAAGGCCTCGATTTGCACCTCGGTTCGCGTCTGGTGATCACGGCACAGGATGCCGACGGAGAGATCTCCGGACAACTAGTGCGCGTAGTGGGTGTGTTCAGATCCGGGGTCCCCGAGATCGACCAGACACTGGTTCACATCCCGCTTGTCACAGCAGGTACGTGGCTGCATTCGGAGGATGATGTTACTACGATTGCGATCTTGGTCGACCGGAGCCGTGCGGTGCCGGGCATCCAGCGGGCACTGAAACGGGAGTTGGCGGAGGAGATCGATAACGGTGGACTGGAAGTCTTGAGCTGGCGTGAATCGTCACCTGAGCTCAACGCTGCTGTGCGCATCGACGACATGGGCAACTACGTGTGGCAGGGCGTCATGTTCGGGATCATCGCGCTGGGAATCGTCAACACTGTGCTGATGTCGGTGATGTATCGCAAGCGCGAGTTCGGTCTGTTGCAGGCTCTCGGCTTCACTCCGCGCCAAACGGGTGGCTTGGTGATCACCGAAGGCCTGGCACTTACGGCAGTCAGCGGTTTCTTCGGGGTCGCACTAGGCCTGTTCCTCACTTGGCTCTTCTTCCGTAACGGACTCGATTTCTCGTTCACTTGGGACGAGAACTTCACGTTCTCCGGCGTCGTGGTGGATCCGGTAATCGTTCCACTGTTCAGCGTTAGAAGAGTCGTTCAGTCGGCAGTGTTCATACTAGCGATCGGGACATGCGCATCACTCTATCCAGCCTTGCGAGCAATGCGTATCGATGTCGCCGAGGCAATGAAGTTCGAACGATGAACGAGACTACAATGAACGAGCAAAATACAGCGGCAGTTCGAACAGACGACGTGTGGAAGATCTTCGAGCAAGAAGCCGAGGAGGTCCAGGCAATCCGCGGGGTGCACTTGACCATCGAACCGGGGGAGTTCACGGCAATGGCGGGCCCGTCGGGATCCGGCAAGACAACGTTGCTGAACTTGATTGGCGGTCTCACACGAGCCACTCGCGGCAACGTTTGGGTGGCGGGCCGGGACTTGACGGCTATGTCGAACCGCGAGCTGGCACACATGAGGCTCGATCAGATTGGCTTCATCTTTCAGGCGTACAATCTTCTTCCCGTGCTGACTGCGGCCGAAAACGCGGAGTTCCCTCTTCTGTTGCAGGGGGCGAACGGTGGTCAACGCAGGGAACGCGTGCACAAACTGTTTGAGCGGACTGGCCTGGCGGGTCTCGAGGATCGCCGACCGGGCAAACTGTCGGGTGGTCAGCAGCAACGAGTTGCGGTTATCCGCGCCGTAGTTAGCGAGCCAGCTCTGGTGCTTGCCGATGAGCCCACTGCCAACCTCGACTCGGCCGCGAGCGATCAGCTGCTTGACATGATGGAAGAATTGAACCGCGAGTTGGGCACCACGTTCGTGTTTGCCACACACGATCCACGCGTTATGGATCGAGCACGGCGGCTGGTCCGTTTGGTAGACGGGGCAGTAGCCTCGGACGAGCGGCGTTAGCCGGAGCAGACCGATGCGGCGATCGTCGCTACTCGCGTTCTGGGCCGTCCTGATCGTGAGCGATTGTGTCACTGCGCAATCGCCGGATATCAGGGGCTACTACCTCAATGTTTCCTCCTGGAGTGATTCCAGTGTCTTCGCTGTTGGCGGGTTGGGTGACATCAATCGCATCCGCCTGATGACCGAGTCGGAGCTCCACGATTTCAAGCTACAGGTGGCGTACGAGCACGTACTGAGTGTGTCCCAACGGTCGGGCGCCGACCCGTCGGGAATATTCGCTGGTATCGGTTCAGGCGGTAGCGATTGGCTTCCTCTTCAGTGGACCGTCGAGGAGGCGGATCATCTGACGTGGCGACATCGGTTCGACCGATTGAACGTGAGTTGGGCGCCCGGCGATGCGATTGAAATGGCCGCAGGCAGGCTGACCGCCTCATGGGCCACAACCATGTTTCTCACGCCTGCCGATCCGTTTCTGCCGTTCGATCCCTCCGACCCGTTTCGCGAGTATCGCGCTGGAGTCGATGCATTCCGGTTCCAGTACTTCCCGGGCCCCCTCAGCGACGTAGACCTCATCGTACGACCGACCGATCATGCCAGCGGCGAAGCGCTGTCTGTTCTGGCTCGGGGCCGCACCGTGTGGCACAGTTGGGAAGTATCGACATGGTTCGGCATGTTGTACGACGAGCCGGCAGCGGCAATCGGGGCCGCGGGCGGTATTGGCGCTGTAGCTGTGAGGGGAGAAGTAACGTTGCAGGAGAGTGACGGTGAGATGGCGCTGCGCGGGACGGTTGGCATAGACGGGCGCTTCGTTGTCTGGGGTCGGGATCTGTTCTATGTGGTCGAGTACCAGCGCGACGGTTTCGGGGCCGGCACGTCAGCTGAACTCTTGGAAGTGGTGCAATCTGACGCGTTCGCACGCGGCCAGTTACAGGTACTGGGTCGTGACGAATGCGTGTTGCAGGGGGCGTACCAGCTGCACCCGTTGTGGGGCCTAACTCTCCTTACGATTACCAACCTCGACGATCCTAGCGCACTTCTCTCTCCTGGCGTCTCGTACTCCATCAGCAACGAAATGTCGGCTAGCGGCGGCTTGTTCTTCGGTTTCGGGGATGACACGCCAAGCGTCGAGTCACCGCTCCCTTCGGAGTACGGACTGGTGCCTACGTTTGTCTACTTGTCAGCGACCGTGTTCTTCTAACCCGCGGGGGGACGGCGAAACGACCCGAGAGACGAGCTTGATGCGAACCGAGATTCGGATACGGATACTCGTGTTACTCGCGCTATTGGTGACCATCGGCTGCGATCGCGTCACCAAGTACGTTGCAGTCAGGACGCTGGCTGGTACTCCTGGCAGGTCATTCCTTGCGGACATTGTCCGGATCTCGTATGTGGAAAACTCGGGTGGATTCTTGGGGCTGGGTGCCAGTTTGCCTGCAGGAATCAGGACGGGACTCTTCACAATCGGCACCGGTCTCCTGCTGATCTCCCTAGCCTACGTGACGATCCGAAACCGTTCCAGCGGGTGGACCTTGTTTGCTTTGACCATCTTCATCGCTGGGGGTGCCTCGAATTGGATAGACCGCGTGGCACGTGGCAGCGTGGTTGATTTCATGAATCTGGGGCTTGGGCCGGTGCGGACGGGCGTCTTCAACGTTGCAGACGTCGCGGTCACACTTGGCGTTGTCATTCTCCTGCTTGGACAAATACCACGAAACAGAAACCGCAAGCCCGCGCGAATCGATCCTGGGGGCACTACCGGGATGGTGGAGAAGGATGCATAGATCAAGGAGGTGTTGCCAACAGCGGTGATGCGCCAGGCGGGATTCGAACCCACGACCTTTGGCTCCGGAGGCCAACGCTCTATCCAACTGAGCTACTGGCGCTGAAAGCTCACGATGAAAAGCTCACGATGATCGGATCTCCAGCCATATCGAACATCAACATATCGAACTCGCCGCCGACTTGAGACCTCCGCTCCACATCGAACACCACCTGAGCCGGATGGAGGTCTTGCCTCAGGGCTTGGGCTAACGCTTCTCGCTCGGCCTTGGTCTGCGCCGGTGGGGCTCCCAGCATGGCCGTCAGCAGCGCCAGAGTCGCGAAACTCGATCGCAGGATCCGCATCATAGTCAGTCGGGGCGCCCGGATTTGAACCGGGGACCTCCTGCTCCCGAAGCAGGCGCGCTAACCGGGCTGCGCTACGCCCCGCGGCGGCCAACGTTGGGCCACCATGCGCCCAGGAGGACTCGAACCCCCAGCCTTTTGGTCCGTAGCCAAACGCTCTATCCAATTGAGCTATGGGCGCAGCGGGAGAAGACCAGAAGGGGAAGAGGTGCCTCTTCCCCTTGCCGACCTGCTCTCACAATGGGCGGTACAAGATTCGAACTTGTGGCCTCTACGATGTCAACGTAGCGCTCTAACCAACTGAGCTAACCGCCCTAACACCAAGACGCGCAGACGCGTAGGACGCCTCGAGCGCCCGTGCGTCCACGCGTCTGTCGCAGTAGCGGGGGTGGGATTTGAACCCACGACCTCCGGGTTATGAGCCCGGCGAGCTACCAGACTGCTCCACCCCGCGCCGTATGCCTCGTCTCCTCCCACAGCCACAGACGGTCAGAGTCGGCAGGGCGGTATAGGTCGGAAACCTACCGTCGTTGCCCCTAGCGTCCCTGCCCGCCTCTGACCGTCCCTTCCAAGCGGGAAACGGGACTCGAACCCGCGACCCCAACCTTGGCAAGGTTGTGCTCTACCAACTGAGCTATTCCCGCGAGAATACAACTCTACCACCTGGGTTTGGGCGACGCATGCGCTGCCCGGTACAGTGGAGGCGAGGGGAATCGAACCCCTGACCTCTTGAATGCCATTCAAGCGCTCTCCCAACTGAGCTACGCCCCCGTTATATTAGGCCCTCCGGAAGAGCCCGATCCACCGGAACATGGCAAGCTAGCCCAGCGTTATTGAGGTGTCAACCTAACTTGGTGGCACTAGTGAACTTCGGGCTACGTGAAGTGTACCGTAAAGCGCGACCGAAGTCTGCTTCGGACCGCGCCAGCAAAGCAACGAATTTGGCTCCAGGCCGCCCCTTGCGACCCGGGCCCTTTGAGGACATATCAGGGACGTCATGACA